>NZ_JAMXFI010000010.1:0-112246 GCF_025460875.1 Microvirga yunnanensis | reverse complement strand
CTCTCACCCCCCCCCCCCCCCAACCTCTCACCACCCTTTGGCGCCCCGAGGCTCCCTCTCTTGGCTGGCGCACCGTTCGAGGCGAAAAACCGGGTCCACTTTTTCGCACGGTGCGCTAGCGCGTGGGCGTCCCGTAGACGGAGGGCGGCGGGCCGATCTGCACCGGCGGGGTCAGGGGCGGCGCGGAGGGTGGCGCGGAGGTCTGCGACGGCGCCGCCTCCTGCTCCGGCTGGTTCCGCTGCTCCATTTGCAGCCGCTCCGCGTCCCGGCGGGCGCGCTCGGCCTCCGCCCGGGCTCGGGCCTGGCGGAGAGCCTCTTCCTCGGCCGCCTTGGCCCTCTGCCGCTCGGCCTCGCGCTGCGCGTCGATCTGGCGCTGGCGCTCGGCCGCTGCGCGCTCGAACGCCTCGATCTTCTCCAGTTCGCGCTTGAGCACGATGGCGGCCAGCCCATTGCGGAACGGGCCCGCGTCGATCTGACGGACGGGGGCTGCGAGGGAGCCCTGCCAGTTCAGCCCGACCGAGGGCGGCGCGCCGACCCATTCCGGCGGCGATGACTTGGCGGTCAGGGCCCCGCGGGCATCGAGCTGCAGGGTCTTCAGATCGTAGGTGACGGCGCCCTGCCACGTGGCCGACCCGCTCTCGGCCACGAAGGGCGAGAGCCGCAGCAGGCCGCCGACCAGCGCCGCCGAGGTCTTGATCGGCGCCGCATTGAAGGGAGCCCGGCCGAGCTCGATCCCGAGGATCGCTTCCGCCTTGCCCTCGACCAGGGGATCGGTCTCGGCGAGAGCGCGCTTGAGCGCCTTGTCGAACACGGTCGGGTCGGCCGCGGGCAGGCGAAGATTGGTGACCTGCCAGTCGCCGGCGCCGCCGAGATTGGCCACGAGCTCGGACAGGCTCGTGCCCGCGGCGCCGAACCGGAGCGGACCCGACAGGACCGCCTCGAACGGCGAGGCCCCGGTCAGGGCCCACAGGGGGACCTTCTCCAGGCCGCCTTCGCCCACGATGGTGGCCGTGCCCTCCTGCCGCGTGATGGTGGCCGAGCCCGTGATCCGGCCCGACCCGATGGTGGCGTCGAGATTGCGGATGGAGATCCCGTCCGACTGCGCTCCGAGCACGAAGGAGGCGCGGCTCGCCTGGAGGCCGCGGCCCAGTTCGAGGGCCCCGACCCGGATCATCACCTGCCCGCCGGAGACGAGGCGCCCGCTCTGCCCGAAGCGGGCGGTCGACCAGATCGCCGTGGCGCTCTGGTCTCCGGGCACGTTGAGCGACAGGGCGGCCACGAGCCATGGCAGGGACAGCCGGCCGAGCGAGATGTCGCCGCTGATGTCCGACCGGGACGCCGCGACCAGGCGGGCCTGCACGTTATCGTTCGAGACCTTGCCGTTGATGTCGAGCAGGGTCGCGCCCCGCTCCCGGCCCAGGGTGACGCGGCCGGACACGGGCACCGGCGGAGCGACCCCGGCCCCGTCGCCCAGGAGAAGCAGGAAGGGCGTGATGTCGGGCGTCGCGATCTCGACCTCGCCGCTGTCCACCACGTCATCCGCCTCGCTCAGGGCGAAGGGACGCGTTGTCGCGACCTTGGCGCCGGCAATGTCCCCCGCGAGGGTGACGTTGAACAATCCGGACCCGACCCGGGTGCCCCGGAGATCGATCCTGGAGGGCCGGTTCAGCCCGGCCATGGTGGCCCGGTTGACCCAGCGCCCCGTATTGTCGGCGGACAGCGCGATGGTGAGGCTCTCGGTCCGTCCGTCGAGGGAATCGACCTGGCCTTCGAACGGCCCTCCGGCCACCCGCCCCTTTGCGGTCGTGCGCAGGCGCAGCTCCGTCGACCCGGGCGCCGGCGCGACGCGCTCCGACGTGACGTCGAGATCGAGGGCGCCCTCACGCACGAACGTGGGCACGAGCTTCGAGATTCCGCCGATCCACACGCTCCCCAAGAGGTCGACCAGGGGATTGGCGCGCTGCGCCGTGACCTTGCCGGTGATCTGCCCCGAGCCGTCCGGGGCGATGCGCCCCCGCACGCGGGCATTGGCGCCGGCGAGATCGACGATGTCGAGCGTCTCGACCAGGAGCGCCGGCCCGTCCGACAGGATGCGGGCCGAGATCCGGCCCGTGGCGGGGCTCTTGCCCGCGCTGACGCCGCGGGCGTCCAGGATGAAGCCGACATCGAGGTTCTCGGTCGCCTGGAAGACGCTCGACACCTGAGGCAGGTCGTCGAGGTTCAGGCCCTGAATCGCCACCTGGGCCTCCAGCTTGCCGCGCTCGCTGGCTTCCGGCGCCGTGTAGCGGGCGTTCCCGGTCAGGACGGACTCGCCCGTCTTCAGCCGCAGGCGGTTGAAGGACAGGACGGGGTTCGAGAAGGCGATCTCCGAAGAGGCCTCGACGGGGCGTCCGTCGAGCACCCTGAGCAGCGGCGAATTGAGGCCGATGCGGGCCAGATAGCGCGCCAGGCGGTCGGACGCGTTGGAGGCCAGCGCCACCTTGCCGTTGATGCCGCCCCGGGTGGTCAAGCCGAGCTGTCCTTCGATCGCCACCCTGGTCTCGCCGGGCGCATTGAACTCGATTCGGTCGAGGGTCGCCCGGCCCGTGTCGAGCGACAGGCGCAGGACCGCGTTCGAGAGGTCCTCCTGGCCCAGCCCGATGCTGTCGATCTTGAGGTCGAGGTCGATCGGCACCCGGATCAGCGGCAGGGACCATCCCTGCAGCCGGCTTTTGAAATCCTGCCCGTTTCCGGACAGGATGAAGCTGTCCGCGTCGAGCCGGCGGCCTTCGAGCTTCAGGGAGATGCGGGGATCGTTGAGGCCGATCCGGCCCTGCCCGGTCATGCGCAGGCTGGCCCCGCCCTCGCCGGCCTCGAGGCTGGCCGGGTTGAGCTCGACCGCGCCGGGCACCGTCTTGAACTCGGTCTCGACCGCGATCGGGATCGGTATGCCGGCCGCCGCGATCTGCGCCGGAGGGCCGAAGAGGATCTTGGCCTTGCCGGCGACCTGCGGGGTCGCGGCCTCGCCGCTTCCCTCGTTCAGGCCCAGCCGGGCGTCGATATCGAAGCGCGGGTAATTGTCGCCGCCCCCCGAGAGCTTGACCTGGACGGTCTTGTCCTCGGCGAGCTCCCCCGTGACGAGCCGGAACGGCACCCCGGAGGTCGTTCCCTCGATCCGCCAGGGGCCGATCAGCCTCTGGCCTTCGATGGAGACGTTCTCGGCGAAGGCCTGGTTGGTGCGCCCCGTGCTGGCGCTCTGCGTCGTGACGAGCAGCTGGGCCACGGTGAGGTTCTCGATGGCCCATTCGCGGCCGCGGCCGCTGCCCGAGACCAGATCGGGGGGCAGGCGCCAGTCGCCGTCCCCGGAGACCGGGATGCGGATGTCGGCCCGGCCCACCCGCGTTTCGGTGAACCGCACCTCACCTCGGAGCAGCGGGGTCAGGGCCACCTCGGCCCGGACCCCGTCGGCGGTGAGAACCGGCGAATCCGGCGTCTTGCCGCCGAGCCTCAGACGCCCGAGGGTCACGCGGGGCTCGGGCAGGAGCCGGATGCCGATGTCGCCCTCGGTCCGGGCCTCCGTGCCCGACGCGCGCGAGATCATCCGGTCGATCGTGTCGCGGTGGGCCTCCCAGTCGACGAAGGGAGGCGCCGCCACGGCGATCGCCAGGATCAGGATCACGATGGATGCGATGATCGTCAGGATATCGCGCAAGAGGCCGCCTTTTCTCCGTTACCGTGACACGTCCTACCCCATGACGACGAGGACCGGGAGCGCCGTTCCGCGTGTTCCACCGTCAAACCGCGATGATCTTGCCCGGGTTCATGATGTTGTGAGGATCGATCGCCTGTTTCAAGACGCGCATGAGGGCAAGGGCGGCCGGCCCATGCTCCAGCTCCAGGTACTTCATCTTCTTCTGCCCCACGCCGTGCTCGCCCGTGCAGGTTCCCTCCATGGCCACCGCCCGCCGCACGAGCCGGTCCACGAAGGCCTCGCAGGCCTCGATCTCCGCCGGATCATCCGTATTCACCAGCGGCTGGACGTGGAAGTTGCCGTCGCCCACATGGCCCACGATGGGAGCGATCAGGCCGCTGGCCAGGATGTCCTGCTTGGTGGCGTCGACGCATTCGGCGAGGCGCGAGATCGGCACGCAGACATCGGTCGCGACCGACTGGGCCCCGGGCCGCAGGCCCTTGGCGGCCCAGTAGGCGTCGTGCCGGGCCTGCCAGAGCCGGGACCGCTCTTCCGGCTTCGTGGCCCATTCGAACGGGCCGCCGCTGAACTCGGCCGCGATCTCGCCGAAGCGCTCGGCCTGCTCCTGCACCCCGGCCTCGGACCCGTGGAATTCCAGGAGCAGCAGCGGGCTCTCGGGCAGGGAGAGCTTGGCATGGAGGTTGACCGCCCGCACCTGGACCTCGTCGAGCAGCTCGATCCTGGCCACCGGAATGCCGGTCTGAATCGTCATGATGACCGCATCGCAGGCGGCCTTCACGGACGGGAATGGGCAGATGCCGGCGGAAATCGCCTCCGGGATGCCGTGGAGCTTCAGGGTGATCTCGGTGACGATGCCGAGCGTCCCCTCGGACCCGATGAGCAGCCGTGTCAGGTCGTAGCCCGCCGAGCTCTTCTTGGCGCGGCTTCCCGTCTTCACGATCTCCCCGTCGGGGAGCACCGCGGTGAGCGAGAGCACCACGTCCTTCATGGTCCCGTAGCGGACCGCATTCGTGCCGGACGCCCGGGTCGCCACCATGCCGCCGATGGACGCGTCGGCCCCCGGATCGATGGGGAAGAACAGGCCCTTGTCGCGCAGGAACTCGTTCAGCTCCTTGCGGGTCACGCCCGCCTCGACCACGCAGTCCAGATCCTCGTCGTGGACGGCGATGATCCGCTTCATCAGGCTGAGATCGATCGAGACGCCCCCATAGGGCGCGTTGACATGGCCCTCCAGGGACGTGCCGGTCCCGTAGGGGATGATCGGAACCTCGTGCTCGGCGCAGAGTTTGACGATCTCCGAAACCTCATCCGTCGTGCGCGGGTAGACCACGATGTCCGGCGGCTGGTTCTTCACCCAGGTCAGGGTATGTCCGTGCTGCTCGCGCACGGCGGCCGAGGTCGCGACCCTGTCGCCGAAACGCCCGGACAGGGCGGATGACACAGCAGCCACGGAGGCGTCCGTGGCTTTCTGACGGGCGGTCGCTTGGAAGGTGTTCATGAAGGCTTCAGATCCGGTTGTGATGCTCGTTCTTCCCATAGCTATCAGAACCGTTGCGAAGGCAACACTCCGGATGAGAAAGATGCCGCACCCCTGCTGCGCAACCCGTCTGAATGTGCTAACATTCCTGTCTCCTCAGGACAGGATTGCTCGCCTGAGCGGTGTTGAGGGACGGCACTGACCATGGACAAGCGCACCCCGGTATTTTTCTTTGCGCCCTTCGTCTCCTCGACGATGCGGGTCGAACCTGCCTGGATCGATTACAACGGGCACATGAACATGGCCTATTATCATGTGCTCTTCGACCGAGCCGTGGAGGAAGGCTTCAGCCTCGTGGGGCTCGGCCACGATTACCTGGAGAACCGCCGGGCATCGTTCTTCGCCGCCGAGATCCACACGGTCTACAAGCGCGAGCTGAAAATGCACGACCGCGTGCGCGTCACGCTCCAGTTGGTCGATTTCGACGACAAGCGCATCCACTATTATCTGGAGATCCGCCACGCCACCGAGGGCTGGGTGGCCGCGTCGATGGAGGGGCTGTCCCTCCATGTGGACATGGAGACCCGGAAGGTCTGCCCCTTCCCGGACGACATCGCGGCCAACCTCGCCGTGATGAGGGCGACCCATGCCCGGCTGACGAAGCCGCAGGCCCTGGGCCGGGTGATCGGGATCCCGCACAAGGCCGAGATCCGGGACGCCCTGTCGGCGTCAGGCACCCGCCACTAGCGCATCGGACGGAAAAGTGGACCCGGTTTTCGCTTGCGCGGCCCGCTGGGTCCGCCTCATCCGATGCGCCGGTCAAGAGAAGGAGCCTCGGACGGACCCGGAGGGCCGCGTCAGCGACCCGAAGGGCCACGCCAGTGAAAAGTGGATCCGGTTCTCCGTCCTGACCGATGCTCTCATTCGAGAAGAAAGCATCGGATGGATCCCGAAAGTGCAAGTCCACTTTTGGGTCCGATGCTTTAGCAGACCCTTCCCCGCCCGCAGCCGGCCCGCGGCACCGAGGGGAGATAGCGGGGAGCGAAGAGGCGGTCGCGGTCGACATTCTGGCGAATCTGGTTGCTCTTGCTCTGGATGTCCTGCTCGACGCCCAGGATCCGCTGATCCTCCTGGATCCGCCGGTTGATCGCATCCGTGCTCCGTTCCGCCGGGCTCGTGCGCGGCAGGCGCGTCTGAGCTTCGGCCGGCACGGCCAGGACAAGGCTTGACACGATGGCAAGGGCCACCACGATACGCATGGGACATTCCTCTTCGGGCCTGCCATACCCATATGGCGATGAATGCTCTTCCCGACAATGGAATCGAAGCCTGCAAGTTCGAGCCTGCGGCAGGATCGACCGGGAATTCAGGCTCGACGCCGTTCGCCTTTTGATCCATGGTCCCGCCGATGAATCAGTCCGATCCCAGACCCGACCCGCAGGACGGCCTTGCCCATGAGCCGGCGTCCGGTTCCCTGAGCGCCCGCGCCCGCGCGGCGGTGACGCCGCAATCGCCCTATCTGAACGGGCTGAACCCGGAGCAGCGCGCCGCCGTCGAGGCCACGGAAGGCCCGGTTCTCGTTCTGGCCGGCGCCGGCACCGGCAAGACCCGCGTGCTCACCACCCGGATCGCGCATCTGATCGCCACCGGCAAGGCCTACCCGTCCCAGATCCTGGCCGTGACCTTCACCAACAAGGCCGCCCGGGAGATGCGCGAGCGCATCACCTCCGTGATCGGTCCCGTGGCGGAGGGGATGCAGTGGCTCGGCACCTTCCACTCGATCGGCACCAAGATCCTGCGCCGCCACGCGGAGCTGGTGGGACTGCGCTCCGACTTCACCATCCTGGGGACGGACGATCAGCTCCGCCTGATGAAGCAGGTGATCGAGGCGGAAGGCATCGACGAGAAGCGCTGGCCGGCCCGCCAGCTCGCCGGCCATATCGACGGCTGGAAGAACCGGGGTCTCGGGCCCGACCAGGTGCCCGCCGGGGAGGCCGGAGCCTTCGCCAACGGCAAGGGCGGCCGGCTCTACCGGGCGTATCAGGAGCGATTGAAGGTTCTGAACGCCGTGGATTTCGGCGACCTCCTGCTCGAATGCCTGCGCCTGTGGCGCGAGCACCCGGACATCCTGGAGCAGTACCAGGGCCGGTTCCGCTACATGCTGGTGGACGAGTACCAGGACACCAACGTGGCCCAGTACCTCTGGCTCAGGCTGCTGGCCCAGGCGCGCAAGAACCTGTGCTGCGTCGGCGACGACGACCAGTCGATCTACGGTTGGCGCGGCGCCGAGGTCGACAACATCCTGCGCTTCGAGCACGACTTTCCCGGCGCCACCGTGATCCGCCTCGAGCGCAACTACCGCTCCACGGGCCATATCCTCTCCGCGGCCTCCGGGCTGATCGCCAAGAACCAGGGCCGCCTGGGCAAGACCCTGCGCACGGAGGATGAGGCCGGCGAGAAGGTGACAATCACCGGCGCCTGGGATTCCGAGGACGAGGCGCGACTGATCGGCGAGGAGATCGAGGCGCTGCATGCCAAGAAGCACCCGCTCTCCGAGATCGCCATCCTGGTGCGCATCTCCGCCCAGATGCGCGAGATCGAAGACCGGCTCGTGACGCTGGGCGTGCCGTATCGCGTCATCGGCGGCCCGCGCTTCTACGAGCGCGCGGAAATCCGCGACGCGCTGGCCTATCTGCGCGTCGTCAACCAGCCGGCGGACGATCTCGCCTTCGAGCGGATCGTGAACGTGCCCAAGCGCGGCCTGGGCGATGCCACCATCCAGGTGCTGCACAACCATGCCCGCGCGGCGCGCGTGCCGCTGGTGGAAGCCGCGCGCTTCATCGTCGAGACGGACGAGCTGAAGCCCAAGCCGCGCGCCACCCTGCGCGATCTCCTGATCTCCTTCGGCCGCTGGTCGAAGCTGTCCGAGACCCTGACGCAGTCGGAAGTCGCCCAGACGGTGCTGGAGGAATCCGGCTACACCGACATGTGGCAGAAGGACAAATCGGCCGACGCGGCGGGACGCCTGGAAAACCTCAAGGAGCTCGTCCGCTCCATGGAGGAATTCCCCGACCTGCAGAGCTTCCTCGAGCACGTCTCGCTGGTCATGGAGGCCAACGAGAGCGACACCGCCGAGCGCGTGAGCCTGATGACCCTCCACGCGGCCAAGGGCCTGGAGTTCAACACCGTCTTCCTGCCCGGCTGGGAGGAAGGCCTGTTCCCGAACCAACGGGCGCTCGACGAGAGCGGCCGCGCCGGCCTCGAGGAGGAGCGCCGCCTCGCCCATGTGGGCCTGACCCGCGCCCGGCGCAGCGCCAAGATCTACTTCGCGTCCAACAGGCGCATCCACGGCCTGTGGAACTCGACCGTTCCGAGCCGCTTCGTCGACGATCTGCCGGAGGCGAACGTGGAGATCGTCGAGGCCCCGGCGAACTTCTCCTACGGGGGGTATGGCGGCGGCTCGCGCTTCGACCGGATGCAACCCTTCAGCGGCTCCTCCTACCAGACCCCGGGCTGGCAGCGCGCCCAGGCGCATCGCACCACGGCGGATGACGGCGTCTCGTCCGCCCGCCGCTCCGGCGACCGGCGCGGACCGATGCTGATCGAAGGCGAACTGGTGGCCAAGTCCACCGGCGGCTCGGGCTTTGCGGTGGGCGGACGGGTCCTGCACACCAAGTTCGGCCCTGGCACCATCGAAGCGGTGGACGGCAACAAGCTCACCGTCGCGTTCGACAAGGCCGGGCGCAAGATGGTGCTGGACAGCTTCGTCGAGGCCCTGGGCTAGCAAGATCCCGCAGTGCCATCACCGGTCCTGTGCCGGTGATTCCGATCGAAAGCACGAGACGTTTCAGAGACAAGATGGCCGGGACAAGCCCGGCCACGACGTGGCTCGCGTTCGGATCGGCTCTGATCACTCTGCGGCAGCGGGCGGCACCGGGGCCGGCGGCGTGCCGTAGGTGCGCGGATCGACCGGGTTGAGCTGGCCTTCGTCGTCCGTGTAGGCCGGCGGACGGTCCACATAGGTGAAGGTCCCCTTCCCGTCCGGTGCGGGGCCCTGCGCCCAGCGGCCCTCCTGGCTTTCCATGCCTTCCGAGTGGTTGAGGAACTGATAGGCGACTTCGCCCTTCTCCAGGTCCTGCGGGAAATTCGACGGCACCGGCGTCTCCTCGAGCCCGTCTTCTTCCAGTTCGCGGATGGCGGCGAGCCACTGGTTCTGGTGCATGGTGTCGCGGGCGATCAGGAACGAAAGCATGTCCCGCACGCCGGTGTCGTTGGTCATGTTGTAGAGGCGCGCGACCTGGAGACGGCCCTGACTTTCGGCGGTAACGTTGAAGCGGAAGTCCGCGAGCAGATTGCCGCTCGCGATGGTGTAGGCCGACGTCCAGGGATTGCCGACGCTGTCGGAGGGCCGCGCACCGAGACCGGCCACGATGTAGTGCTGCGCGTTCATCCCCGCGACGATCGCGTCCTCCACCCGGGCGCCGCCCATCACGGCGCCGACCACCGAATTCTTGGCCATATCCTCCTGCTGCTCGATCGGGGAGGTCTCGAGCAAGCGCGCGATCATGGTGGCGAGCATCTCCACATGGCCGATCTCCTCGGTGCCGATATCCATGATCATGTCCTTGTACTTCTGCGGACCGCGGCAGTTCCAGCCCTGGAACAGGTAGGTCATCATCACGCTGATCTCGCCCCACTGGCCGCCGAGGGGCTCCTGCAGCATCTTGGCGAAAAGCGGATCGGGTTTCTCGGGCCTGGCGTGATACGCCATCTGCTTCTGGCGGAAGAACATCGGCTGCTCCTGTTCGATGGATCGAGTGGCGACTCGTGCCCCCACGAGGGTTCAGCCTTCCAACAAGAGCGACTCTTGCTTGTTCCCCGAATAGGCTGTCTTTCCTGTACTTTAGATAGGTTCTGATCTGCGGGTTTTTCCTCTAGCCACCCGCCTGCAACTGTGGAACCATCCGGCCCGCTCGACCAACCATCAGAGGTGCCGATGTTCCCGTTGTCCCACATGCTGAAATCCTTCGTACGCGCCGGAACGTTGAAGGTGATCGACGCGGAGGGCGGCGTTCACGTCTTCGGCGGGGACAAGCCGGGACCAAGCGTCACCATGCGGCTGACCGACCGCTCGCTCTATCACAAGCTTTTCCTCAATCCCGAGCTGCACGCGGGCGAAGCCTACATGGACGGGCGCCTGAGCTTCGAGGACGGCTCGAATCTGCGGGATTTCCTCAATCTCTTCTCGATGAACCGCTCGACGCTGGCCAATTACCCGCTGCAGAGCGTGCTCAAGCGCATCTCGCGCACCGTGAAGCGGTTTCAGCAGGCGAACCCCGTGGGCAAGGCGCAGCAGAACGTGGCGCATCACTACGATCTCGGCAACGACTTCTACAAGCTCTTCCTCGACAAGGGCATGCAGTATTCCTGCGCGTATTTCGTCAACGACGACGACACGCTGGAGGAGGCGCAGCAGAACAAGCTGCGTCTCATCGCCTCGAAGCTTCAGCTCAAGCCCGGCTTGAGGATCCTCGACATCGGCAGCGGCTGGGGCGATCTCGCGCTCTATCTCGCCGCCATGGAGAACGTGGACGTCACGGGTGTCACCCTGTCGAAGGAGCAGTACGAACTCTCCAACGAAAAGGCGCGCCGCGCCGGCCTGTCGGATCGCGTGCGCTTCGAGCTGCTCGATTACCGCAAGGTCGACAGGAAGTTCGACCGCATCGTATCCGTGGGCATGTTCGAGCACGTCGGCGTGCACCATTACGGCGAGTTCTTCGCCAAGATCAACGCTCTGCTCGATGATGACGGACTGATGGTGCTGCATTCCATCGGCAAGATGAGCCCTCCCGGCACCGCGAGCCCCTGGCTGCGCAAGTACATCTTCCCGGGCGCCTATTCCCCTGCCCTGTCGGAGGTGTTCCCCGTCGTGGAGCAGAATCAGCTGTGGGTGACGGATCTCGAGTTCCTGCGCCTTCACTACGCGAAGACGCTCAACCATTGGCATCGGCGCTTCGAAGCCAACCGGGAGAAGATCGCCGCCATGTACGACGAGCGCTTCTGCCGGATGTTCGAGTTCTATCTCATCAGCGCCGAGACCATGTTCACGACCGGAAGCCAGCTGGTGTTCCACATGCAGCTGGCCCGCAAGCGCGATGCCGCGCCGATCGTGCGCGACTACATCACCGACACCCAGCGCGCGTACAAGGCCGAGGAGGCCGCGAAACTGCAAGTGCTGCAGCCTGCAGAGAAGGTTTTGCAGGCCGGCTGAGCGTCCGGCCAGACGGCACGATTGCACCTATCGCGCGGTCGAGCCCGTCGTCTCCAGGGACACGGGCCGCCCCTGCTCGGCAGCCTGATAGACGGCCTGCATGATCCGGATGTCGCGCAGGCCCTCCTCGCCAGGCGTCTTGGGCTCCCGGTCTTCCAGCACGGCCTTCGCCATGTGATCCATCTCGGCGGCGAACTGGTTGCCCTCCGGGATCTGCACCCGCCGCTCCTCCTTCTCGGTCTTCACCATCATCTGGTGGCGCTCGTATTCAGTGGCGGGATCGAGCACAAGCGACGCCTTCGAGCCGAAGACCTGGATGCGCTTGACCGGCGCGGTGGAGTAGGACGAGGTCAGGTTCGCCAGCGCTCCCGACGGGAAGCGGAGTTGGAACGCCACGAGTTCCTCGATTTCCCTGAAGCGCGGATCGCTCCTGTCGCTCGAGATATGGGCGGAGACCTCCACCGGCTCCTCGCCCGTGATGGTGCGGGCCGCCTGCAGCGAGTAGATGCCGATGTCGTAGAGCGATCCGCCGCCGGCGAGCGCTTTCACCATGCGCCACTGATCGGCCGGCACCTTGGGATCGAGAATGCGCCCGTGATCGCTGGTGACGAGACGGATCCTGCCCAGCTCGCCTTCCCGCGCCATGCGGATCGCTTCCATGTTGTACGGCTCGTATTGGGCCCGATAGGCGATCATGAGCTTGCGATCGGCCTCGCGGCCGGCGCGGATCATGGTCTCGCATTCATCCGCCGTCACCGCCATGGGCTTCTCGCACAGCACATGCTTGCCCGCCTTGAAGGCCCGCACGGTATATTCGGCGTGCAAGGCGTTCGGCAGGATGATGTAGACGATGTCGATCTCGTCGTTGTCCGCGATGCGGTCGAAGTTCTGATAGTCGTAGATGTTCGCCTGCTCGACCCCGTAGCGGTCGGCCACCTGAAGCGCCTTGTCCCGGTTGCCCGAGACCAAGGCCACGAGCTTCGACGACTTGCTCTCCGCGAAGGAGGGAATGATCTGGTTCAGGGCGAACTGCCCCAGTCCCACGATAGCATAGCCAAGTCGCTTGCCGGGCGCTTCCGGCATAGCCTTCTCCATCTCCGGCATGGGACGCCCCGTCGGCCCATCGGGAGGCAGGGCCGGACCGCCGCCCCCGCTCGCGCCGGTGCTTTGCGCGAAGCTCGGCCCTGCGGCCGCCAACGCGGAGCCTAAGAGAAGTCCTCCGCCCGTGCCGCGCAGGAAGAAGCGCCGGGACAGGCCCGTTTCGAACAGCATGGTCATGATCGGCTCCGGGGGCGAGGGGCTCAGGTCAGGGTCTCGTAGTCCTTGTTCTTCAAGCCGTCATGGGAATGGCGCGTCGGCAGCTTGCCTTTCGGCTGCTTCTTGAAATGCGACGAGGCCTTGGCGCCGACCGGCCCCTTGGAGATCGTGATGCCGCCATCGACCGTGTAGAGCGCACCCGTGACGAAGCTCGCCTCGTCGGAGGCGAGGAAGCAGAACACGTTCGCGACTTCCTCCGGGGTGCCGCGCCGGCCCATGGGGGTGGCCTGCGTGATCATCGTGGCGAGTTCCGCGTCCATCGGGCCCGTGGACTTGTGCGTCCAGGCGGTGTCGATAGGACCGGGGCACACGCAATTGGCGCGCACGCCGTAAGGGACCTGCTCGGCCGCCACGCCGCGGATGAAGGAGTGGATGAAGGCCTTCGTGCCGCCATAGGGGGTGTTCTTGGGATGACCGATCATGCCGGCCTCGGAGCCCGTGGCGATGATGTTGCCGTGGGTTTCCTGCAGATGAGGCAAGGCGAACTTGGTCATGAGGAAAACCGAGCGCACGTTCGAGCGGAAGGTCTCGTCGAACTTGTCGATGGGGTAATCCTGGGTCTCGGCGACCGCCAGGAAAACGCCCGCGTTGTTGACGAGGACGTCGATGCGCCCGTAGGCGCTCACGCAGGTCTCCACGGCCGCTTGCGCGTGACGCTCCTCGGCGATGTCGCCGAGATACACCTCGGCGAATCCGCCCGCTCCGTTGATCGTGCGGGCTACGTCGTCCACCGGATCATCGGGCAGGCCGACGAGGAGAAGGCGCGCGCCTTCCTGGGCGAACTTGAGCGCGATGGCCTCGCCGATGCCGGTGCCGGCACCCGTCACGATGGCAACCTTGTCGAAAAGACGTCCGGGCATGGGGATCTCCTGGGAAGGGAACAAGCGAGGCCGTGAGCCACGAGCCGCAGCCGCCTCAGGTGAGGGCACAACGGAACGCCACTCCGACGGTTCCCGGAAATGCTCGATCTCACGGACAGGTGACCTGCAGGGCAAGGGGTGCTAAGGCGAGGTCATGCTCGAAGGTCTTCATCCCAACCGCCCTACCCACGTCTTCCGCATCACCACGGACGAGCGCTCCGCCCGCGCCATGACCGACATGATCGGGGAGATTTTCGATCCGGCCGAAACAGCCGTCGCATCCTTCGAGACGGAGGATGGCGGACCGTGGATGCTGGAGGCCTATTTCGCCCATCAGCCCGACGAGGCTGCAATCCGGGACCTGCTGCGCCCTCTCGTCGGCCCGGAGGCGGACAAGGGCATCTTTCTTCCGATCGAGCAGAAGGATTGGGTGAAGGCATCGCTGGAGGGGCTCAAGCCTGTCCGTGCGGGCCGCATCTTCGTCCATGGCTCGCACGATCGGCACGAACGGCGACCGAGCGACATCGCGATCGAGATCGAAGCCGGGCTCGCCTTCGGCACGGGTCATCACGGCACCACGAAGGGCTGCCTGCTTGCGTTCGTGGATGAGTTGAAGACGCGTACGCCCCGCCACGTGCTCGATGTCGGAACAGGCACGGGGATCCTGGCCTTTGCGGCGGCCAAGATTCTGAAGCGGCCCGTGGTGGCCGGAGACATCGATCCGGAAGCCGTGCGCGTGGCGCGGGAGAACGCGCGGCTGAACGGGATCGGAGCGTTCATGAAGCTCTATGTCGGCCCCGGCATCCGCCATGCGGAGGCGGACCGCTCAGGCCATTTTGATCTGGTCTTCGCCAACATCCTGGCGAAGCCCCTGCGGATGCTGGCGCCGTCGCTGGCGCGCGTGGCGAGCCCGGACGGAACGATCATCCTGTCGGGCCTGCTCGCCCGGGACGTTGCCGGCGTGCTGTCCACCTATGCCCATCAGGGATGGTATCTGCGGCGCCGCTACGATCTGGAAGGCTGGGCGGCGCTGGTGCTGAAGCGGGGCAACGCTCGTCCGCTGCCCCGCCCCTAAGCGAAAATTACTCGGCCAGGACGCCCGGATAGCGCTTGGCGAGTTCGCGACGGAGCTCGAGGGTCTCGGCCCAGACGTCGCGGATGGCCTTCATGGCGGTGATGATGATCATGGTATCGTCTCGCTCTAGGATGGTTTCGGTCAGATCTTGGCAGGCAGCGGCTCGGCTTGGTCGAGGAACAGGGCTGAATGGTCCTGCCGGCGGCTCAGGTCCTGAATGTACGCCTCGTGGCGGCGCAGCTCCTGCGCGGCGCTTCGGGCGCGGCTTTCGGCGATGCGCGCCGCGACTCGCGAAAGACGGGACGGCTTCTCGGACGTGCCGAAGAGAACGGTGGAAAAGATTGCTGCGATCATGGGCTCATCTCCATCAGAGTGGTGCTGAGACCCTTCAGCGTTCCTCTGTTGTCGTTGTCAGGAAGATAAGCCCGGTCCGACTTTAGTAGAAGTCATAGGATCACATGTTCGTCATGCATCCATTGCAGAGCAAAGGCGAAGTTGCCGCCATTCCAGGCATATGGCGCATATTTCCCAGGCGGAGTGCCGCAGGCCGCGTCACCCTGGTCCGAGGCTCCCTCTCTTGACCGGCGCATCGGACGAGGCGGACCCGGCGGGCCACGCTAGTGACCCGAAGGGCCGCGCCAGCGACCCGAAGGGCCACGCTAGTGAATACCGGGTCCACTTTTCGCTGACGCGGCCCTCTGGGTCCGTCCGATGCGCTAGACGGCCCGGCAGCCGGTTCGCCATCGGTCGGGTGCCGAAAGTGGTTTCCCCGCCGGGTCCGATGCACTAGCGTGTCGCCCTCTTCCTTCCGGACCCTTCGGTGCTGCTTTCCATGGCTCAGTTCCAGTTCTTCGACGACACCACCTCCCCGGCCCAAGGCCCTCAGCACATCGCCAAGCTGCGGGCCGAGCTGGCGCGGCGCGGCTTCGACGGTTTCATCGTTCCGCGCGCCGACGAGCATCAGAGCGAGTACGTGCCGAAGAGCGCGGAGCGCCTGGCGTGGCTGACCGGCTTCACGGGCTCCGCCGGCACGGCCGTGATCCTTCGGGACGAAGCCGCCCTCGTGGTGGACGGGCGCTATACCGTGCAGGCCGCCGAGCAGGTCGACACCTCCGTCATCACGCCCGTCCAGCTCGCCGATGCCACGCCTGAGGACTGGATCGCCGCCCACCTGCCGCAGGGCGGCACCCTGGCCTACGATCCCTGGCTTCACACGAGCGACGGTCTGAAGAAGCTCGAGCAGGCGGTGAGCCGCGCCGGCGGCAAGCTCTGCCCGGTCGACTTCAACCTGGTCGACGTGATCTGGATCGACCGCCCGGCCCCGCCGCAGGCTCCCGTCCGGCCGCACCCCCTCGACTACGCGGGCGAGGCTGCGCCCGCCAAGCTGGAGCGGATCCGCAGGAAGATGGCCGAGGCGAAGATCGATGCGCTCGTCATCTCGGATCCGCACAACCTTGCCTGGGCGTTCAACCTGCGCGGCGGCGACGTCGGTCACACGCCCCTGCCCCTCGGTTATGCCGTCCTGCCCAAGGAGGGACGCGCGAGCCTCTTCTTCGACCCGGCCAAGGTGACGAACGAGGCCGGCGCCGCCGTGGGCGACCTGGCCGAGTTCGTCCCCATCGCGTCATTCCAGACTGCCCTCGATGCCCTGGGCCGCACGGGCGGCAAGGTCCGCGTCGATTCCGCCACCGGTGCCGTCGCGCTGATCCGGCGCATCGAGGCGGCCGGCGGAACGGTCGATGTCGGGGCCGATCCGATCGCTCTCATGAAAGCGGTCAAGAACGCGGCCGAGATCGCAGGCTCCCATGCGGCGCATCTGCGCGACGGCGTGGCGATGGCGCGCTTCCTGGCCTGGCTCGACCGCGAGGCGCCGTCGGGCAAGCTCACGGAGATCGACGCGGTCGAGGCGCTGGAGGCCTTCCGCATCGAGACGGGCGCCTTGCAGAACGTCTCGTTCCCGAGCATCTCGGGCGCGGGCCCCAACGCCGCCCTGCCCCATTACCGCGTTACCCGTTCGAGCAACCGCCCCCTCGAGACGAACCAGATCTTCCTGATCGATTCCGGCGCGCAGTACGAGGACGGCACCACGGACATCACCCGCACGGTCATCGTGGGCGAGCCGACCGCCGAGATGAAGGACCACTTCACCCGGGTGCTGAAAGGGCATATTGCCATCGCGCAGGCCGTGTTCCCGAGGGGAACGACGGGCGCCCAGATCGATGCCTTCGCCCGCAAGCCCCTGTGGGAGGCGGGCCTCGACTTCGACCACGGCACCGGGCACGGCATCGGCAGCTATCTCTCGGTGCACGAGGGCCCGCAGCGCATCGCCAAGACCGGGCATACGCCGCTGGAAGTCGGCATGATGCTGTCCAACGAGCCGGGCTTTTACAAGCCGGGCGCCTACGGCATCCGCATCGAGAACCTGATCCTCGTGGAGCCGCGCATGATTCCCGGCGGCGACCGCGAGATGATGGGTTTCGAGACGCTCACCTTCACCCCCATCGACCTTCGCCTCGTCGAGCCGGCCATCATGACGGCCGACGAGATCGCCTGGCTCGACGCCTATCATGCCGCGGTACGCGAGAAGATCGGGCCCCGGCTCGATGCCGAGACGCGGACCTGGTTGGAGAACGCGACGCGGCCGGTCGGCTAGAGCATCGGACGGAAAAGTGGATCCGGTTTTCGCTGGCGCGGCCCGCTGGGTCCGTTCTGACCGATGCTCTCATTCAAGAAGAAAGCATCGGATGGATCCCAAAAGTGCAAGTCCACTTTTGGGTCCGATGCTTTAGAGCCTCGGCAGAGGCGGACCCGAACGGCCACGGCAGTGAAAACCGGGGCCACTTTTCACGAGCGCGGCCTGCTGGATCCGCACAATGGGCTAGAGCAGGCTCCGCAGCACCACGACGGACACCACGCCGACCGCCACCGTGCCGAGGAGCGGGAGCCGGAACGCCGCCAAGGCCGTGACGGCGGCCGCGATGGCCTCCGCCCATCCGGTGGTGAGAGCGGTCGGCGCGATGACCGCGACCAGGACGGCCGGCGGGATGGCGTCGAACGCCGCCTTGGCGCGGCCGGTGAGCACGAGGCGGTCGGCCACGAACAGGCCCGCGATGCGGGTGACATAGGTCACGACCGCCATGGCCAGGATGGCGAGCAGGGTCGTCGTGTCGAGGCTCATGAGCGCGCCTCCCGGGGAGCGTCCTGGGGAGCGGCCAAATAGGCGGCCGCGATGCCGGCCAGCGCCCCCGAGGCCACGTGCCATGGGGCACCGATGAAGTGATGGACGAGGGCCGCGACGCCGGCGCTGACCGCCACCGTGATCAGGGTCACGCGGCTTCGTCCGAAACCGGCCACGAGACCGATGAACAGAGCCGTGAAGGCGAAATCCGCCCCGATCCGCTCCGGGTCGCCGAGGAACGAGCCGAGCACCGCGCCGAGGGCGGAGAAGAAGGTCCAGTTCGCCCAGAGCACGCCCCCCATGGCGACCCAGTAGGCTGTCGTGACCGGACGCTCCAGGGCGCGGCGTTCCGACAGGGCCCAGGCCTCGTCGGTGAGGAAGAAGAACGAGAGGAATCGCTGGACCTGCGACATCTGCACCTTGGGCGACAGCGACGCGCCCATCAGCACGTGGCGGGCATTGATCAGCAGCGTCGCGAACGCGAGCGTCAGGATGGGCGCGGGATGGATCCACGTCTCGATGGCGGCGAACTGCGCTCCGCCGGCGAAGACGAGGGCCGACATCACGGTCACTTCCAGGGGCGACAGCCCTTTGGCGGCCGCGACCGCTCCGAACAGCAGGCTGATGGGAATGGCCGCCACGACGACGGGTGCGATGTCGCGCAGACCTGCTCGGATCTCGCGGCGATAGCTGATGGCGAAGGGGCTTGCTTGATCCATGACCATGCTCGTTTTCCCTCCTTATGCAGGACGGACGGCCTGCCGTCTTGGATGAAAGTGCTGTGTCAGGCGGCCCGGTAGGCGCCCGGCGTCACGCCCATGCGGGCCTTGAAGACGCGGTTGAGATGGCTCTGGTCGAAGAACCCGCAGGCGGCCGCCACGTCGCCAGGAGCCTGGCCCTGGCTCAGCAGCTTCGTGGCCGCGCGGAAGCGCCGGTCGAGCAGATAGGCGTGCGGCGTGAGGCCGGTCTCCTTGGCGAAGGCGCGGATGAAATGGCTGCGCGAGAGGCCGGCCAGCCTGGCGAGATCGGCGAGGTCCGCCTCCTCGCCCATATGGGCGTCGAGATAGTCCCGCGCCCGCAGGATGCCCTTGGAGCCGTAGCGCAGGGCCGGCAGGGCGTCGAGATCGGCCCAGCGGGCGATCAGGCGGCTCAGGAAACCGACGAGCCGGGTATCCTGCTCCATCTCGGACGACCAGCCCTCGTCCCGGCACAGGCAGGCATGGAGCCGGACCTGAGCCTGGAACAGCTCTGGATCCGCGATCACGGAACGCGGGAACCAGGGCGCGCGGGGGAGCGGCCGCCCGGCCACGTCCTCGGCGATCTCCTGCATCAGCTCGGCCGACGGGTAGAAGGTGCGATACTCGAATCCGCCGCCATAGGGCTCCCCGTCATGGATCTCGTCCGGGCACACGACCGCGACGGAACCGGCCGGGGTATAGTGCTGCTCGCCGCGGTGGAAGAAGGTCTCGCACCCGGCCAAGACGGCCGCGATGGCATAGGTATCGTGGCTGTGGCGGGCATAGGCGTGACGGCGGAAGGTCGCGCGCAGGCAGTCGAGGTCGCGGTAGCGCGGCACTCGCCAGAAATGCGTCACGTCCCCCGCTCCGACCAGTTCCGGATCGAGCGAGACCTCGGGGGTGATCACCGTCATGGGGCCACCATGCCACATTGTGGCGCCCAAGTCTTGGACAGAAGTCTCACCCGCGCCCGACCAGGGCGAACCAGCCGTCCTCGTCCATGACCTGGAGCCCGAGTTCGGCCGCCTTGGCGAGCTTCGAGCCAGCACCTGGGCCTGCCACCACGATGTCGGTCTTCTTGGACACGGAGCCGGCCACCTTGGCGCCGAGGCGCTCGGCCATGGCCTTGGCCTCCTCGCGGGTCATCTGCTCGAGGGAGCCGGTGAACACCACGGTCTTGCCCGCCACGGGGGAGTTCTCCGTGGCCGGAGCCTCCATGGCCTCGACGGTCACCTGAGCGAGCAGCGCATCGAGCATCTCCTCGTTGTGCCGCTCCTTGAAGAACTCGACGACCGCCTCCGCCACCACGGGCCCGATGCCCCCGATGGCGGTCAGCTCCGCATGGGCGTCGGATGCCTGATCGGCGGCGGCCTTCGCGGTTTCGCGCAGATGCTCGAAGGTGCCGAAATGACGCGCGAGCAACCGCGCCGAGGTTTCGCCGATATGCGGGATGCCGAGCGCGAAGATGAAGCGGTTCAACGCGATCGCGCGGCGCGCCTCGATGGCCGCGAAGAGGTTCCGCGCGCTCGTCTCGCCCCAACCCTCCCGGTTCTCCAGCCGCTTGAGGCTGCGGGCATTGCGGGCCTGCAGGGTGAAGATGTCCTGCGGGCGCTGGACGAGGCCTTCCTCGTAGAACTCGTCGATGCGCTGCTCGCCCATGCCCTCGATGTCGAAGGCGTTGCGCGAGACGAAATGCTTCAGGCGCTCGCGGGCCTGCGCCGGGCAGATGAGGCCGCCGGTGCAGCGGCGCACCGCATCCTCCTTGCCGGTGCGCGGATTGACCTCGCGCACCGCATGGCTCCCGCAGGCCGGGCATGTGGTCGGGAAGGCATAGGGCTTCGCGTCGGCGGGGCGCTTCTCCAACACCACGTCGAGCACCTTTGGGATCACGTCGCCGGCACGGTTGATCACCACCGTGTCGCCGATGCGGATGTCGATCCCGTTGCGGATTCTCTCGCCGTTGCCGCCGATGCCCTTGATGTAATCCTCGTTGTGCAGGGTCGCGTTCGACACCACGACGCCGCCGACCGTGACCGGCTTCAAGCGCGCGATGGGATTGAGCGAGCCCGTGCGGCCCACGTTGATCTCGATGTCTTCGAGCACCGTCACGGCCTTCTGGGCCGGGAACTTGTGCGCGAGCGCCCAGCGCGGCGAACGCGACACGAAGCCGAGGCGCTGCTGCAGGCTCAGCTCGTCGACCTTGTAGACGACGCCGTCGATGTCGTAGCCGAGATTGGCGCGGTCCGTCTCGATGGCGTGGTAGTGCTCGAGCATCTCGGCGACGCTCGCGCAGAGGCGGGTGAGCGGATTGACCGGGAGGCCGAAGCTGCGGAAGCACTCCATCATGTCGTGCTGCGTCGTCGCCGGCATGGCGCTCACCTCGCCCCAGGCATAGGCGAAGAAGCGCAGGGGGCGCGAGGCGGTGATCGACGCGTCGAGCTGGCGCAGGCTGCCCGCCGCCGCGTTGCGCGGGTTGGCGAAGAGCGCCTTGCCGGCCGCTTCCTGCCTGGCGTTGATGGCGGCGAAATCCTCGTGCGAGAGATAGACCTCGCCGCGCACCTCGAGGATGTCGGGAACCTGCGAGCCCTTGAGCCGATGCGGGATGTCGCCCACCGTGCGGGCGTTGTTCGTCACGTCCTCACCCACCTGGCCGTCCCCCCGGGTGGCGGCGGACACGAGCCTGCCGTTCTCGTAGCGAAGGCTCAGGGACAGACCGTCGATCTTCGGCTCCGCGGTGAAGGCGAGCGGCGCGTCGGGCTTCCATTGCAGGAAGCGACGGATGCGCTCGACGAATTCCTCCACCTCCTCGTCGGCGAACCCGTTGGCGAGCGACAGCATCGGCACCCGGTGACGGATCTTGCCGAATTTCTCCGACACCTTGGAGCCGACCTTCTGGGTCAGGCTCTCGGGGGTCTTCAGCTCGGGGAACTGATCCTCCAGAGCCTCGTAGCGCTTGCGCAGGGCGTCGTATTCGGCGTCCGAGACGGTCGGGGCGTCCTCCTCGTAATAGCGCCGGTCGTGCTCCCTGATCTCGGCGCCGAGCGCCTCGTGCTCGGTCCGCGCCTGATCGGGCGTCAGGTGATCGACAGGTGTCTCGGAGGCAGTGCTGCGTGGGGGCATGATCGAATCGTGTGTGAGGGTGCTTGAACCATAGCGCTCCGGAGCGGAGTCTCCAGAGGGTGGAGGCCAACGGTGCACCGGATTCGGACCTTCCCCGCCTTGACACTCCTTGATTTCCGCCGGGCTTGTCCCGGTGATGACGATGTTGCGCGGGCATGGCGCTGGTCCGGATCGGCGGCGGGCCTTTCGATCTCCCGTCCCCGTCATCACAGGCCTTGTGCCGGTGATCTCGACGGCTTGAGGCGCGTCGCTCTTCCGATCGGGATGGCCGGGACAGGCCCGGCCATGACACGGGAGGGTGTCCATACGAGAGCGTGGCCGAACGAGCGGCGTCAGCCTCGAACCGTCCCGGTCGGCGTCGGGCGTGACAGGCCCTTTAGCGCCCCTCGTAGGGCATCAGGCGCGATCTCCACCATCCCATTCTCGATGGCCCCGTGAACGTCGCGCCAGATCGGGACGGCCGAGGCCAGGACCTCCCTGCCCTTGTCGGTGAGGCGCAGGAGGCGATTGCGGCGGTCCTCGGGATCCCGGGCGATAGCCACCAGGCCGTCCCGCTCCAGGGGCTTTAGGGCGGCCGTCAGCGTCGTCCGGTCCATGGCGAGCAGTTGCGCCACCGGGGCGATGGAAGGGGGCGCGGGGCGGTTGAGCGCGTTCAGCAGGGAGAACTGCCCGGAGGTGAGCCCGACAGGGCGCAGCGCCTCGTCGAACAGGCGCGACAGGGCGCGGGCGGCGCGCTGGACGTGCAGGCACAAGCAGGCGTCGCGGATCAGATGCGTGGTCTCGTAGGGCACGTCACGGGGGTTTGACATGACCGAATTATGTTGATATCAACTTATTTGTCAAGAAGAACAGGCGCGGGAAGCGCCGCGGCATCCGGCTCCGATTCCAGGAGTCTCAAGGGAGATACGCAATGACATATGTCGATGGCTTCGTGCTCGCCGTGCCGGCGGACAAGAAGGACGAATACCGCCGCCACGCCGCCGAGGCCGCGCCCCTGTTCAAGGAGTTCGGTGCCACCCGGATGGTGGAATGCTGGGGCGACGACGTGCCGGACGGCAAGCTCACGGATTTCCGTCGTTCGGTGCAGGCCAAGGACGACGAGATCGTGGTGTTCAGCTGGATCGAGTATCCGTCGAAAGAGATCCGGGACGCCGCCAACCACAAGATCATGACCGATCCGCGCATGGAGGCCATGGGCAAGCAGATGCCGTTCGACGGCAAGCGCATGATCTTCGGCGGCTTCATGCCGATCCTCGACGTGTAGCATCGGGCCCAGAAGTGGACACCACTTCTGGGGTCGATCCGATGCTCCTTTTCCCGATGAGCGCATCGGTGATGCGCATGGAGGTGCGACATGGCCAATCAGCACGGCGACTTCATCTGGTATGAACTGATCACCCGAGAGGCCGACGCGGCCGCGCGCTTCTATGGCGCGGTGGTCGGGTGGCAGGAGCGGCCCGCGGAGGGCTCCGACCGCGGCTACCGGGTTTTCGGGATCCGGGGCACGGATGTGGGCGGATTGATGCCCTTCCCGGCCGGGGCCGAAGGCGCGGGGATGCGCCCCACCTGGCTCGGCTACGTGGCTGTCGACGACGTCGATGCGACGGCGGCCGAGATCGTCCGGGCGGGCGGTACCCAGCACATGCCGCCGACCGACATTCCGGGCGTCGGCCGCTTCGCCATGCTGTCCGACCCGCAGGGCGTGATGATATACGTGATGCGCGGCGCCGTGGACGGGACGAGCACGGCCTTCGACCAGAGCCGGTCCGGCCATTGCCACTGGAACGAGCTCGCCACGAGCGATCCCGCGGCGGCGCTCGCCTTCTACACGGCCCGCTTCGGCTGGACGAAGGGCGGCGCCATGCCGATGGGCGAGATGGGCGACTACCAGTTCATCGACCATGGCGGCCGCACCATCGGGGCCGTGATGAGGCGCACGCCCGACGGGCCGCCGCCGGCCTGGACCTTCTATTTCGGCGTCGAGGACATCGACGTCGCGGCACAGGCCGTCTCGGACAACGGCGGCGCGATCCATTACGGCCCCGCCGAGGTGCCGGGCGGCATGTTCATCATCGTGGCCAGCGACCCGCAGGGAGCCCTGTTCGGCCTCGTCGGCCCGCGCAAGGCATGAACCCAGGAGGCAATGCCATGACCATCCATGTATCGGCCTTCAAGTGGGTGCCGCCCTTCGCGCAAGGCTATGTGCGCGATCTTCGCGTGCGCTGGGCCCTCGAGGAGGCCGGCCTCCCCTACGAGGCGACCCTGATCGACCCCGCCATCCAGGCCACCACGGCCTATCGGGAATGGCAGCCCTTCGGGCAGGTTCCGGCCTACCGGGACGAGGCGGTGGAGATCTTCGAATCCGGCGCCATCGTGCTGCATCTCGCGATGCGGTCCGAGGCCCTCGCGCCGGCAGACGAAGCGGGCCGGGCCCGGGTCATGACCTGGGTGATCGCCGCCCTGAACTCGGTCGAGCCCTTCGTGCAGAACCTGGTTCAGCTCGACGTCTTCCACGCCGGCGAGGCCTGGGCGAGGGAACGCCGGCCGCAGGCCGAGGCCATGCTCTGCAAGCGCTTGGCCTCTCTCGGCGCCTGGCTGGGCGACCGGGACTTCCTCGAGGACCGCTTCACGGCGGGCGACCTGATGATGGCCATGGTCCTGCGCGAGCTGGTCGAGACCGGGCTCTTGGAGCGCTACGCCAGTCTCGGCGCCTATGTCGGCCGCTGCACCGGGCGGCCGGCCTTCAAGAACGCGCTGGAGGCGCAGTTGCAGCCGTTTCGCGAGAACGCGCCCGCGACCGCCTGACCAGGACATCCCGACAAGCCTGAATGGACCTCACGACGGAGCCCTCCATGTCCCAGACGCTCGTTCCCGCGGCAGACCTCGCGCGCCGCTCGCCGGTCCGCTTTCCGAATGAAAGCCCCGAGTACCGCGCCGCGCGCACGGCCCTGCTGGCGGAGGAGATCGAGCTGTGCCGCCACCTGGAGCGCGTCGCCGCCCAGCGCCGCGCCCTGCCGCCCGGCGGCGAGGTGACCGGCGATTACCGCTTCGAGGGGGAGGACGGGCCGGCGGGCTTCGCCGACATCTTCGGCGACAAGCCGACGCTCGCCGTCTACAGCTACATGTTCGGGCCGGAACGAGAGCGCCCCTGCCCCATGTGCACCAACCTGCTCGGCGGCCTCGAAGGCAACGGCGCCGACATCCAGCAGCGCATGGCGCTCGCGGTCGTCGCGCGCTCGCCGATCGAGCGGCTCGTCGCCTGGAAGAGAGAGCGCGGCTGGTCGAACCTGAAGCTCTACTCGGACCTCGACGGCCATTATTCCCGCGACTATCACGGGGTGCTGCCGGACGGCACGGAAATCCCCGGCCTCAACGTCTTCACCCGCCGGGACGGGACGATCCGGCATTTCTGGAGCGGCGAGATGACCGGCGATTCCGCCGATCCCGGCCAGGACCCTCGCGGCGCTCCCGATCTCGCGCCCCTGTGGACCATGCTCGACATGACCCCCGAGGGGCGCGGCGCGGACTGGTACCCGAAGCTGAACTACGGGGTGTGACAAGGGACGATCATCGATAGCGCACGGTTGAGCAGGGGATCCCTTCCCGCACGCCGTGCGCCGGGGACCATCTGCCACGTCATGGCCGGGCTCGTCCCGGCCATCTCGACTGCGTGAAACGCCGCGCTTGTCCGATCGGGGTCGCCGGCACAGGGCCGATGACGACGTTCCGGTGGATCGATCAGCCCACCATGGCGGTCCCTCAGTGGGCGGCCGCCTCGAGCAGCCGGGCCGCGGCCGCGCGGGCCTCCTCGGTAATCGTCGCGCCGGCGAGCATCCGGGCGATCTCCTCGCGGCGCGGCGTCGCTTCGAGCGGGATCACCCGGGTGGCGACCCGGTCCTCGGCTCCGCGCACCCCCTCCTTGGCGATGAGGAAGTGGCTGCCGGCCTTGGCGGCGACCTGGGGCGCATGGGTGACGGCCATGACCTGGACCTTGCGCGCGAGCCGCGCGAGCCGCTGGCCGATGGCGTCCGCCACCGCGCCGCCGACGCCGGTGTCGATCTCGTCGAAGACCAGGGTCGGAGCCGAGCCCTTGTCCGCCAGCACCACCTTCAGAGCCAGCATGAAACGGGACAATTCGCCGCCCGACGCCACCTTCATCAGAGGGCCGGGGCGGGTGCCGGGATTGGTCTGGGCCCAGAACTCGATGCGCTCGAAACCGGAGGGATCCCGGCTGGTCTCGTCGATCTGGATGTCGGTGATGAACCGGGCCCGCTCCAGCTTGAGGGGCGGCAGCTCGGCCTGGACGGCGGCGTCGAGCGCCTGGGCTGCCTTCTTCCGGCCGGCGGAGAGCGCCTTGGCGCTCTTCACATAGGCGTCGTCGGCCTCCTTGAGGGCCTTTTCCAGGCCGGCCAGCTGCTCCTCGCCCGCGTCGATGGCAGCCACGTCCTCCTCGAAGCGCGTGCGCAGAGCGGCGAGCTCATCGGCCGGAACATCGTATTTGCGCGCGGCGGCCCGCAGGGCGAAGAGACGCTCCTCCGCCTGCTCCAGCTCGCGCGGGTCGAATTCGGTGGCGCGGATCGCCTCCTCGAGGGCCGCCCTCGCCTCGTCGATGGCGACGAGCGCGGCGTCGAGCGCCTTGACGCTGGGCTCCACCAGCGCCGGCGCCTGGGTGCCCCGGCGCTCGAGCTTGCGGACGGCGGCCGAGAGCTCGTTGACCGGCGACGTGTTGCCGGCGACCACCTCGTAGGCCTCGTTGAGATCCTGGGCGACCTTTTCAGATTGCATCATGACGACCCGCCGCTCGGCCAGAGCTTCCTCCTCCCCGGCCCGCGGATTGAGGGTGGTCAGCTCCTCGACCGCGTGGCGCAGGAAATCCGCCTCCTTGCGGGCCTTCTCGATGCGGCCGCGGTGCTCGTGGAGGGCATGGCGCGCCTCGCGGGCGCGGCGCGAGGCCTCGGCCACCGCCTGGACGTCGCCCGCAAGGCCGCCGAAGGCATCGAGGATGGCCCGGTGCGTGGCGGGATCGACGAGGGCGCGGTCGTCGTGCTGGCCGTGGATCTCGACCAGGGTCGCCCCGATGGCCTTGAGCACCTGCACGCTCACGGGCTGGTCGTTGACGAAGGCGCGGGTGCGCCCGTCGGCCACCTGCACGCGGCGCAGGATGAGATCGCCGTCGACATCGATGTCGGCATCGGCCGCGATGCGGCGGGCCGGGTGGTCGAGCGGGCAGTCGAACACGGCCGTGACCTGCCCCTGGTTCTCGCCATGACGCACGAGGCTGCCGTCGCCGCGGCCGCCGAGGGCCAGGGCGAAGGCATCGAGCAGGATCGACTTGCCCGCGCCGGTCTCACCCGTGAGGACGCTCAGGCCCTCATGGAAGTGAAGCTCAAGCCTGTCGATGAGGACGATATCGCGAATCGCCAGCTGGATGAGCATGGAGGGTGAGGCTTAGCCCGTGCGCTGACTGACCTGGGGAACGCCGCGGAAGGCTTTGCTGATCCAGGACTGGGAATCCTCGCGCGGCTCGACGCCGCCCTTGGTCAGCAGAGCGTGGGCGTCCTTGTACCAGGGACTGTCAGGGAAGTTGTGGCCGAGAACGGCGGCTGCGGTCTGCGCCTCGTTGACGATGCCCATGGCCATGTAGGCCTCGGTGAGGCGCTCGAGGGCCTCTTCCACGTGGCGGGTCGTCTGGTAGCGCGCAACCACCGTGCGGAAGCGGTTGATGGCGCCGGCATAGTTGCGCTTCTGCAGGTAGAAGCGCCCGACCTCCAGCTCCTTGCCGGCGAGCTGGTCGCTGGCCACCTGGAGCTTCTTGCGGGCGTCGGCCGTGTATTCGGACGTCGGATAGCGCTGGATCAGCTCTTGCAGGGCCAGAATGGCGCGCTCGGACTTCTCCTGGTCGCGGGTGATGTCCGGGATCTGATCGTAATAGGACGACGCCATCAGGTACTGGGCGTAGGCCGCATCCGACGTGTTGGGATAGCTCTGGAGGTAGCGCTTGGACGCCGTGATGGATTCCTCATAGAAGCCGCCCTCGTAGTTGGCGTAGGCCTCCATGATCAGGCCCTTGCGGGACCATTCGGAATACGGGAACTGCTTGTCGAGGCTGCTGAACTTCTTCACCGCGCCGTTGAAATCGCCCTTCTGCACCCGGGCCAGACCGTCGTTGTAGATCTCTTCCGCCGGGGCCCCCGTGACGATCTCGGGCTTGTAGGTCTCGCTCTTGTCGAACGGATTGAGCGACGAAAGGGATTCGCAGCCCGCGAGCCCCAAGGCGCAGACGCCAAGGATCAGAGCGCGGGCGGACGCGCCTTTCATACCTGCATAAGCCTTCGCGAACGACATGCCTCGCGGTCCTCCAAAAACCGTGCCCGATGTTTTAACGATGCACCGAGCGTTCTTTAGCCCAAGCATGGGGCCAGAGCCAAGCCCATACGTGATGGTTTACCCAACAGGAATTAAGAAAGCCTGCACGAAATCATGCGGCCAATGGGCGCTTGCCTCCTGGAGCGGAAGGACAGGGCCGCCGGAGGTCGCCTCAGTGCATCTCGGGAGCGAGAACCGAGGCGGCCATGCTGCCGATCTCGGCATAGCCCGTCTCGCGCCGCGGAATGGCGTCCACGATGGCATAGTTGGAGCGGCTCGAGAACAGGGCCTCGAGCACCGAGAAGTTCATGCGGTGACCGCCGCAATAGGACCGGTAGGTGCCGAGCAGGGGCAGTCCGGCCAGGGACAGGTCGCCGACCGCGTCGAGCAGCTTATGACGGACGAACTCGTCCGCGTAGCGCAGGCCCTCGGGGTTCATGATGCCGTCGTCCCCGATGGCGACCGTGTTCTCGAGGGAGGCGCCGAGCGCGAAGCCGGCGCTCCAGAGCTTCTCCACGTCCCGCATGAAGCCGAAGGTGCGGGCGCGGGAGATCTCGCGGCGGAAGACCGAGGGTGACAGGTCGATGGCCTTGCGCTGGCGGCCGATCACCGGGGTGGGGAAATCGATCTCCACGTCCAGGCGGAAGGCGCGGTCGTTGGGAAGAAGCTCGGCAAAGGCCTTGCCCTGCGTCACGCGTACGGGCTTGAGCACCTTGAGGTAGCGACGCGTCGCGCCCTGAACCGCGATGCCCACCTGGTCGATCGCATCGATGAACGGGGCCGAGCTGCCGTCCAGGATCGGAACCTCCGGCCCGTCGATCTCGACGAGCACATTGTCGATGCCGAGGCCGGACAGAGCCGCCATGAGGTGCTCGATGGTGGCGACCGCGCCCGTGTCGCGGTCGCCGATCACCGTGCAGAGCTCGGTGGCGGTCACCGCCAGATGCCGAGCGTCGATCAGTCGGTCCAGGCCACCGGACAGGCCGGTGCGCAGGAAAGCAATGCCATGGTTCGCTTCGGCCGGATGAAGGATCATCTTCACTTCATCCCCGGAATGGACTCCGGTCCCAACGAGGGTCACGGCGGCGCGAAGCGTGGTTTGCTGGCTTTGCTTCATTAGTCCTGAACCTCAACTACCCTTGTCGCCAAACTGAGCCTGTTTCGCCGGGGAAGCTGCATTTGCTGCTTTGTGACTTCCGACCGGCAGGCTTCTCATTAGCGCTGCCCCTTTGATGTGTGGGCACCTTAGTCCCCCTGCCAGGCTAGGCCAAATCACGCTTTCTTACTTTGTGTTACAATTGGGATAACTCGCAAGTCCTTGATGTTAATGGTTTTTTAACAAAGAAGACCCCCAGCCGCATCCGACCGGGGGCCTTCTGTAACAATTCCTAATGTTACGTTAGGTCAAGTTAGTTGGCCTGACGGCGCAGGAAGGCGGGAATCTCCAGTTGGTCGTCCTCCGAGTGAGCCCGGGGAGCTTGGGCCATCGGGGCCTGCGCGGGACGCTGGGCCTGGGACGGAACCGGCCGGCGGGCATACTCCGCATGGACCGAGGACATCGGCTGGCGCGGCGCTTCCTGGCGTGCCTCGACAGGTGCGTGCTGGGGCTCCTCGCGGCGGCCGAAGCCGATGGTGGCGAGGCGCTGGATCAGGGACGGCTTGTGCTCGTGGGCCGCCTCCTCGCCGCGGCTGGCCCGGATCTGGTTCTGGGCCGGCATCGGGAGTTCGTCGATCCTCGGCATCCGGGCCGGCCGCATGGCGCGCTCCGCCTGCGGCGGGATGAAGGCCCCCTGCTCCACCGGTTCCTCGTAGATCGGCTGCTGCGGAGCCGGAGCCTCGTAGGCCAGGGCCTGGCGGGGCTGAGCCGGCGTGAGGACCACGTCGTCGCGAATCACGGGCTGCGGAGCCGGTTCGACCGGCTGGGCGACCGCCATGGGAGCAACCGCGGCGACCGGGGCCGGAGCCAGGGCGGCCGCGCTCTGGGACAGGGTCGGAGCCGCCTTCACCGGTTCGGCTTGGGCGGCGGAGCGAAAGGTCGGCGTGACTTGGGTCGAGGTTGCACGGGCCCGGGCCTCGGCGCGCAGGCGCTCGGCCACTTCGGAGATCCGCTGCTCGGTGGCCGTCAGATCGCCGCCGTTCTCCAGCATGGCGTGGTCGATGCCGGTCGCCACGACGGACACGCGGATGATGCCTTCCAGGCTCTCGTCGAAGGTCGCGCCGAGGATGATGTTGGCATCCTGGTCCACCTCCTCGCGGATGCGGGTCGCGGCCTCGTCCAGTTCGTAGAGGGTGAGATCGTTGCCGCCCGTGATCGAGATGAGCAGGCCCCGCGCGCCCTTCATCGACACGTCGTCGAGGAGCGGGTTCGCGATGGCCGCCTCAGCCGCCCGGATGGCGCGCTTCTCGCCGGAAGCCTCGCCGGTGCCCATCATGGCCTTGCCCATGCCGCGCATGACGGAGCGCACGTCGGCGAAGTCGAGGTTGATGAGGCCTTCCTTCACCATCAGGTCGGTGATGCAGGCGACGCCGGAATAGAGCACCTGGTCGGCCATGGCGAAGGCGTCCGCGAAGGTCGTCTTCTCCGTGGCGACGCGGAACAGGTTCTGGTTCGGGATCACGATGAGCGTGTCCACCGCCTGCTGCAGCTCGTTGATGCCGGCTTCCGCCAGACGCATGCGGCGCACGCCTTCGAACTGGAACGGCTTCGTGACGACGCCGACCGTCAGTATACCGAGTTCGCGGGCCGCCCGGGCTACGACCGGAGCCGCGCCCGTGCCGGTGCCGCCGCCCATGCCGGCGGTGATGAACACCATGTGCGAGCCGGCGAGCTGATCGCGGATCTCGTCGATCACCTCTTCGGCCGCCGCGCGGCCGACTTCCGGCTGCGACCCGGCGCCGAGGCCCTCGGTGACCTGGACGCCCATCTGAATCACGCGCTGCGCCTTGGAGGAGGCCAGAGCCTGGGCGTCGGTGTTCGACACCACGAACTCGACGCCCTCGAGACCCGATTCAATCATGTTGTTCACGGCATTCCCGCCGGCACCGCCGACGCCGAAAACCGTGATGTGCGGCCTGAGTTCCCGGATGTCCGGAGCTTGCTGATTGATAGCCATGACCTGTGCCTCTTCTGGCCTTATACTGATGAGCGTTTGGCGGACGCTGACCCTTGTTGACTTGAACTCATCACGATGGCCCGCCGCGCCAACGCGTTACTCGACTTAAAAACTCTCGCGAATCCACCGGCCCACTCGCGAGAAGTAGCCGTCGGTTCCCGTACTCTGAAACAAGCCGCTGGACCGCGGCTCGAAATACTCGATATGCGCCACCTGGGGATAAACCAGGAGGCCGACCACCGCCGAAAAGGCGGGGCCCTTTGCCGCTTCGGGCAGGCCCTTGATGCCGAGCGGACGCCCGACACGAACTTGGCCCTGCAAGATGCGACGCGCCGTTTCCGGCAGCCCGACGAGCTGGCTTGCGCCGCCCGTCAGCACGACCCGCCGTCCGGCCTGGGCCGCAAAGCCCGCGCCTTTCAACCGGTCGCGCACGAGTTCGAGAACTTCCTCGACCCGCGGCTTGATGATGCGAACGAGGTGCGACTTCGGCAGATGGTTCGGAACGTCGCGTTCGTCCTCATCGACCTGCGGCACCGCGATCATGTCCCGGTCATCCGCGCTCGACGTGATGGCGGAGCCGTAGAGAGTCTTGAGCCGTTCGGCGGCGGACACGCGGGTCGTGAGACCGCGCGCGATGTCCATGGTCACGTGATGGCCGCCGACCGCGATGGCATCGGTGTGGACCAGATGCCCGTTGGAGAAGATGCCGACGCTCGTGGTGCCGCCGCCCATGTCGACCACGGCGCAGCCCATGTCGGCTTCGTCGTCGACGAGCGCCGAGAGACCGGCCGCGTAGGGCGTCGCGATCACGGCTTCGACGCCGAGATGGCAGCGCTCGACGGCGAGCATCAGGTTGCGCGCCGCCGCGGCCTCCGACGTGACCACGTGCAGGTCCGCGCCGAGCCGCTCGCCGATCATGCCGGCGGGATCGACGATGTGGTGCTGCTGGTCGAGCGAGAAGCCCGTGGGCAGAGCGTGAAGAACGGTCCGGCCGCGGCGCAGATCGTAGCTCGACGCCGCATCGAGAACGCGGTGGACGTCCCCGGGGCCGACGGCCCCGCGCACCGGAATGTGCGCCTCGAAATGCTCCGACGCGAGGCGCCCGCCGGTGAGGTTGACGATCACCGACTGGATTTCGACCTTCGCCATCCGCTCGGCGGCATGGACCGCCTGACGGATCGCCGATTCGGCCGCTTCGAGATCGACGACCACGCCGCCCTTGAGGCCCATGGAACGCTGGTGGCCGATGCCGAGGATGCGCGCCACATGGGTGCGGCTGCGCAGGGATTCGACCTCGTCGGCCGGCTTCAGTTCCGCCACGACGCAGACGACTTTGCTCGTGCCGATATCCAGGACCGACAGGATGGCACTCTTGCGCGCCGACAGCGGCTTCAAGCGTGGCGTCAAACCGTGACCCGAGAGACTCATGTGTCGACCCCCTTGCCGCGCATTGGTTTTTTCTTGAGCGCCTCGGCGCGGGCCAGGGCTGCCTCTTCCGTCAACCGGACGACGACGCGATCCGCCATGCGCAGATCGATCGCCAGAACGTCCTTCTCCAGAATCTTCTGCTCGTTCTCGAGCTTCACGAGCCGGGCCAGCGCGTCGGCGGCCTTCAGCTCCGGCAGGCGCACGTCCATGCCGTTGTCCATCTTGAGCGTCCAGCGGCGCCCGGCCACGAGGGTGCCGGCGCGGATGCGGCCCTTGAGCGGACCCGCGGCGTCGAGCAGCGCGAGATATTCCTTGCTGCGGGTGTTGGCGCCCTCCCCCACCACGAAGGGAAGATCGACATAGCGCTCGTCCTGCATCAGGTCGATCACGGTGCCGTCGGCCGCGATGACGAACAGCTCGCCGTTGTTCTGCCAGATCCCGTGCGCCTCTCGCTCGGTGAGCGTGATGACGAGCTCGTTCGGATAAAGCTTGCGCACCGTGGCCGACTTGATCATCGGAACGCGCTCCAGGCGCTCGCGTAGATCGTTCACGTCGAGGAAGGCCAGCGACTGCTTGGAATTGATGCCCGCCGCGGCCAGGACCTCGCCCTCGCTCATCTGCGAGATGCCGGAGATCGTCACCTGGTCGAGGCCCAGGCCCACGGCGCGCGCGAGGGCATGATGCGGCTCGCCGTAGTCACGGATGAAACCATCGATATGACCGCCCTGCCAGAGGCCGAAGCCCACCACGGTGGCGAAGAACCCGAGCGCCAAGCCGCTTCCGAGGAAACGCGGAAGGCGCTGCTCGATGGGCATGCCGGCCGAGCGACGGCGACGGCGGACGCCGCGCGAAGAACCGAAGAGCTTCGTGATTCGCGAGGGCTTCCTGACGGGAGCGCCCCCGCTCCCCCACCCCGCGGAGGCAGGGCGCGCAACGTCGAATCCGGCCGGGTAGGCCGTCATCGGTTGCAGGTAGCGTCCTCCACCATCCATTGCACAAGCTCGCCAAACGAATAGCCCGCGTGGGCTGCCAGTTCTGGCACCAAGCTCGTCTCGGTCATGCCGGGTTGCGTGTTGACTTCAAGAACGACGAGTTCCCCGGTTCCCCCAGGAGTGTCGTCGTACCGCAAGTCGGCGCGGCTGATTCCCCGACAGCCGAGCGCTTGATGCGCCGTTAACGCCAACTCTTGGACCTTTTGGTAAATATTCGGTTTAATTTCTGCCGGGAGGACGTGAATGGAGCCCCCCTTCACATATTTCGCATCGTAATCGTAGAAGACCCCGGTGGCGGGCTGGATGTCGATGACCCCGAGCGCCCGGTCGCCCATGACCGCGCAGGTGAGTTCCCGGCCCGCAACGTATGATTCCACAAGGACTTGCTCGCCGAAGGCCCAATCCTCCCGGGTCAGCTCCTGGGGCGGATGGGAGCGGTCCTCGCGGACGATGATGACGCCCACCGACGAGCCCTCGCTGATCGGTTTGACCACGTAGGGCGCCGGCAGGACGTGGCTTTTCGCCGCCTCCAAACGGTTAACGACTTTCCCCTGCGGCACCGACACGCCGGCGGCCGCCATGACCATTTTGGCCTTGTCCTTCTGCATGGCGAGCGCCGAGGCGAGGACACCGGAATGGGTATAGGGAATCCTTAAGATTTCGAGCAGACCCTGGATGGTCCCATCCTCGCCCACGCGCCCGTGGAGGGCGTTGAACACCACGTCGGGCGCGACCGCCTGGAGAACGGTGGCGATGTCGGGCTGCACGTCGATGGGGGTGACCTTGTAGCCCTGCTCCTCGAGGGCCCTGCAGCAGGCCCGGCCGGAATTGAGGCTCACCTCGCGCTCGGCCGACCAGCCGCCATAGAGAACGGCAACGTGCTTCGCCATGGATCTTCCCCTGTCATGCGCCCCGGCGACACCGGGAATTGAACGTGATTCGAATCAGGCCTTCGCAATGCCGACCCGCTTGATTTCCCATTCGAGCTCGACGCCCGACGTCTCGCGGACCCGGCGGCGCACCTCCTCGCCCAGCCCCTCGATCTCGGCCGCCGTGGCGGAGCCGTGATTGATCAGGAAGTTGCAGTGCATTTCCGAGACCTGCGCATCGCCGATGCGAAGCCCGCGGCAGCCCGCCGCGTCCACCAGCTCCCATGCCTTGCGGCCCGGGGGATTCTTGAAGGTCGATCCGCCCGTCCGGGTGTTCACCGGCTGGGTCGAGGAGCGCGCCTCCGTGATGGCGTTCATCTCGGCCAGGATCTCGTCCGGGTCGCCCGGGCGGCCCTCGAACAGGGCCTCGGTGAAGATCACGTCGTCCGGCACGCTCGAATGACGATAGGTGAAGCCCATCTGCGCGTTGGTGAAGCTCACCGCCTCGCCGGTGTGCGTGACGCCCTTCGCCTCGACGAGCACGTCCTTTGTCTCGCCCCCGTAGGCGCCGCCGTTCATGCGCAGCGCTCCCCCGACCGCACCGGGAATGCCGCGCAGGAACGACAGACCGGCGATGCCGGCCTCCGCCGCCGCGCGCGCCACCTTCACGTCGGGGGCGCCGGCGCCGGCGCGCACGCGATGTCCGGGCTCCACCGACACCTCGGCGAAGCCCTTGCCCAGGCGGATCATGACGCCTTCCCATCCGCCGTCGCGGACGAGAAGGTTCGATCCGAGGCCCACCACGAGGACCGGCACGGTGCGGTCGAGCCCCCGCAGGAAAGAGGCGAGATCGTCCTGGTCGGCCGGGGTGAACAGCACCTGGGCCGGCCCTCCCGTGCGGAACCAGGACAGCGGCGCGGTCGGGGCGTTCGCCTCTAGCTTGCCGCGCAGGTCCGGCATGCGGGCTTTCAGGTCGGGAACGATGTCGGCGAACATCACGCGGCTTTCTCGCCCAGCGCGTCGAGTTCGCCCGGCAGGGCATAGGCCCATTGGGTGATGTTGCCGGCGCCGAGGCAGATCACGTAGTCGCCCGGCCTCGCGATGCCCTTCACGAGGCCTGCGAGGTCTTCCGACCGCTCGAGCGCCATCACGTTGCGGTGGCCGCGGGCCTTGAGGCCCGATACGAGGCTGTCGCGGTCCGCTCCCGGGATCGGCTGCTCGCCCGCCGCATAGACCGGCGCCACGATGACCGCGTCGGCGTCATTGAAGCAGGTGCAGAACTGATCGAACAGGGACGACAGGCGCGAGTAGCGGTGCGGCTGCACCACGGCGATCACCTGGCCGTCCGTGGAGGCGCGCGCGGCCTTGAGCACCGCGGCGATCTCGATGGGATGGTGGCCGTAATCGTCGAACACCGTGACGCCGTTCCAGTCACCCGTGCGGGTGAAGCGGCGCTTCACGCCGCCGAACCCGCCGAGCGCCTTGCGGATCGCATCCGGCGTGACGCCGAGCTCGTGGGCGACGGCGATGGCCGCCGTGGCGTTGAGGGCGTTGTGCGCGCCGGGCATGGGCAGGACGAGATCCTCAAGCTCGAGACGGAAGCCGGGGCGTCTGTCACGGATCATCACGCGGAAGCGGTTCTGGCCGCCGCGGGAATCCACGTCCATCAGGCGCACGTCGGCCTGCGGGTTCTCGCCATAGGTGATGATGCGGCGATCCTCGATGCGCCCCACCAGGTCCTGCACGGTCGGATGATCGATGCACATCACGGCGAAGCCGTAGAACGGAATCGAGTTGATGAAGGAGTGAAAGGAATCCTTGATGGCGTCGAAGGTGCCGAAATGGTCGAGATGCTCGGCGTCGATGTTGGTCACGATGGCCACGTCGGCCGGCAGCTTCAGGAAGGTGCCGTCGGATTCGTCCGCCTCCACCACCATCCACTGGCCGTCGCCCATGCGGGCATTGGTCCCGTAGGCGTTGATGATGCCGCCGTTGATCACCGTCGGATCGAGCCCGCCCGCATCGAGGAGGGTGGCGACCAGGGACGTGGTGGTGGTCTTGCCGTGGGTGCCGGCCACCGCCACGCAGGATTTGAACCGCATGAGCTCGGCGAGCATTTCCGCCCGGCGCACGACCGGCAGGCGCTTCTCGCGGGCAACGCTCAGCTCCGGATTGTCGCGCTTGATCGCGGTCGACACCACGACGATCTCCGCATCCTCCACGTTCTCGGCCCTGTGGCCGATGAAGGTCTTGATGCCCTTGTCGCTCAGGCGCTTCACGTTGTAGTTGTCGGCGGCGTCCGAGCCCTGCACCGTGTAGCCCAGATTGTGCATGACCTCGGCGATGCCCGACATGCCGATGCCGCCGATACCGATGAAATGAATGGGACCCAGCTTCGGCGGCAGTTTCATGAGGCTTTTCCGTTATTGTTCGATGCAATGAGGGTGAGAACGGCCTGAGCGAGACGCTCCGCCGCATCCGTGATTCTGGCGCTATGTGCAGCGGCGGCGGCTTTGGTCAAGCGGTCAGGCTCTTGAAAAAAGAGCTGAATTTCATTTGCCAGCCGCTCAGGGGTGAAGTCCGATTGCGGACAAACGATGGCAGCGCCCAGATCTCCGAGCGTTTTGGCGTTGGCCGCCTGGTCCTGATCGAGGGAGCCCGGCAGGGGCACGAGGATCGAGGGCCGGCCGATCACGGCCAGTTCCGCGACCGTCGAGGCGCCCGAGCGCGAAACCACCAGACCGGCCTGCGCCAGACGATGCGGCAGGTCCTTGAAGAAGGGCTCTGCTTCGAATTCCACACCCAGATTCCGGTAATGCGCCCGGACCCGCTCCAGGTCTTCGCCCCGCGCCTGCTGGGTGACGGAAAGGCGCGCACGCAGATCCGGCGAGAGGCGCTCGACGGCCGGAGGCACCACGTCGCTCATCACCCGGGCGCCCTGGCTGCCGCCCACCACGAGGAGACGGAGCTTTCCATCGGGCTGCAGGCCCGCATAGGGCAGCTTCGCCGCCTCCAGCACCGCGGGCCGGATCGGGTTGCCCGTATGGATGACCCGGCCCGGCACGTTCGCCGGTACGCCCTTGGTGACAGAAAAACCCGTGGCGATCACGCTGGCGCGGCGGGCGAGCAGCCGGTTCGCGCGGCCCATGACGCCATTCGCCTCGTGGATCACCGTCGGGACCTTGAGGAACGACGCGGCGAGAACGGGCGGGACCGTGGGATAGCCGCCGAAGCCGACCACGGCGGCCGGCTTCATGTGCCGGATGAGGGAGGCGGCTTTGATCGTTCCTCGCCCGAGGAGCAGCGCCGCCTTGGCCATCTGCGGCACCGAGCGGCCCGAGGGCGTGGCGGACGGGATCTCGACGATCTCGTCGGCCGGGAATGAGCCCGCATACGCGTTGGCGCGCTTGTCGGTGGCGAGCGCCACTGAAGCGCCGGAGGCCTTCAGAGCATTGGCCAGCGCTTCGGCCGGAAAAAGATGACCGCCGGTTCCGCCGGCGGTCAGGAGGATGAGGGGAGCGGTCATCCGCGCGGCCAGTCCTGATTGAGGTTGTCCAGCATCTCGGCCCGGGGCCGGCGGCGCGTGAGCGCGATGAGGAAGCCCATGCCGAGCGCGAGCGACAGAAGCGAGGAGCCGCCGTAGGAGATGAAGGGCAGCGTCATGCCCTTGGCCGGCATGAGGTGGACGTTCACCATCATGTTGATGCAGGCCTGCAGGCCGAACATGAAGATGAGTCCGGTGGCCGCCAGGCGGCAGAACGTGTCCTCGTTGCGGCGAGCGAGCGATAGGCCGCGCAGCACGATGAAGGCGAAGACCACCAGCAGGGCGATGCACACGATGATTCCGAACTCCTCGGCCGTGACGGCGAAGATGAAGTCCGTATGGGCATCGGGCAGGATGCGCTTGACCGTGCCCTCGCCCGGGCCGCGACCGAGCCAGCCGCCGCGGGAGAAGGATTCCATCGCGGTGTCGACCTGGAAGGTGTCTCCGGAATCCTTGTCGAGGAAGCGCTCGATTCGGGCGCGTACGTGCGGCAGGAACTCATAGGCCGCCACGATGCCCACGAGACCGGCGCCGCCGAGACCCATGACCCAGAACCAGTGCAGGCCGGCGATGAAGAACAGGCCGCACCACACGATGGTGACCAGCATGGTCTGGCCGAAATCCGGCTGGAGGATCAGCGGCACGATGGTGGCGGGCAGGAGGAGAAAGGCGAGCAGCGTGCCGGGCACGTCCTTGCGGCGCGCGCCTTCCGAGAACGCCCAGGCGGACAGCACCACGAAGGCGGGCTTCACGAATTCCGACGGCTGGAGGCCGAGGGGGCCGATCATGATCCAGCGATGGGCGCCCTTGATCTCCGGCCCATACTGGAAGGCCAGCAGGATCAGCCCCATGCCGATCGCATAGACCAGCAGGGCCAGGCGCCGGATGTGGCGCAGGGACAGGAACGACACGGGAATCATGATGAATAGCGCCGGGATGAGGAACATCACCTGCCGGTTCACGAAATGGAACGTGGAGAGCCCGAGGCGCTCCGCCACGGGCGGGCCTCCCGCCATGAGGAAGACGAGGCCCGCCAGCATGAGGATGGCGAGACCGGCGAGGAGCAGGCGGTCGACAGTCCACCACCAATCGCCGAAGGCCGAGCGTTCCGCGCGTGACACCATCTTCAAGCCCCCCTGGCTTCAAGGCCGGGCAAGGCCCGGACCAGATCGCGGAAATGGTTTCCGCGCACTTCATAATTCGCAAACTGATCGTAGGACGCGCAGGCCGGGGACAGCAGCACCACGGCGTGTCCGCTCCGCGCCTCGGCATCGGCGGCCGCCTGCGCCACGGCCGTGTCGAGCGTGCCGCTGTGGACATGCGGCACGTCGGATCCGAGCGTCCTGGCAAATTCATCCGCCGCGGCCCCGATGAGATAGGCCTTGCGGATCTTCGGGAAATAGGACGTGAGCGGCTCGATGCCGCCTTCCTTCGCCTTGCCGCCGAGGATCCAGAAAATGTCCGTGAAAGACTTCAGGGCCTTTTCTGTGGAATCCGCGTTGGTGGCCTTCGAATCATTGATGAACAGCACCTCGCCGATCCGGCCGACCTCTTCCATGCGGTGCGGCAGACCCGGGAAGGTCCGGAGGCCGGAGCGGATCGTCTCCGGCGACACGTTCAGCGCCAGGGCCACCGCGACGGCCGCAGCGGCGTTCTGCGCGTTGTGCGCGCCGCGCAGGGCGCCGATCCCGGCCAGGCTCGCGATGGGCGCGGCATCGGATGCCATTACGCCGACGAGCGTCTCGCCGTCCGCGAAGACGCCCTTGCCGTCCAGCGGCTCCACCGAGACGCGGGCGACGTTGATGCCCTTCGCCTCGCAGGCCGCGGCGATCGCCCGGCTCATCGGATCGTCGATGCCCACGACGGCGAGCCCCGCCTTCGCCACCAGCCGCTCCTTGATCGCCGCATAGAGCTCCATCGTCCCGTGCCGGTCGATGTGATCGGGCGAGAGGTTGAGATGAACCCCGATGGTGGGGGCGAGCGAGGGCGCGAGATCGATCTGGAACGACGAGCACTCGATCACATGGATCCGCTCGTCGGACGGCGGGTCGAGGGAGAGGATCGCCGTGCCGATATTGCCGCCCATCTGCACGTCGCGGCCCGCCTCGCGCAGGATGTGGGCGATCAGCGCCGTCGTGGTCGACTTGCCGTTGGTGCCCGTAATGGCGACGAACGGCGCGTCCGGCGCGAGCTTCGCCCGCTCGCGGCAGAACAGCTCGATGTCGCCGATGATCTCGACGCCCGCGTCGCGCGCGAGCTTTGCCGACCAGTGCGGCTCGGGATGCGTCAGCGGCACGCCCGGCGAGAGGATGAAGGATGTAAAGCGCGACCAATCGGCCTTGCGCAGATCAGCGGTCTCGATGCCCTTCGCGCCGGCTTCCGCCATCTTGGCCGGATTGTCGTCGCAGGCGATCACGTGCGCGCCGCCCTCCTTCAGGGCCAGCGCCGTCGCCAGCCCCGAGCCTCCGAGGCCGAAGAGCGCGACGGTTTTTCCTGCGAAGATGGAGACGGGGATCATGCGCCTTACCGCAGCTTGAGGGTGGCGAGGCCGGTGAGCGCCAGCACGACCGCGATGATCCAGAAGCGGATCACCACCTGCGGCTCGGTCCAGCCCAGCTGCTCGAAATGGTGGTGGATCGGCGCCATCTTGAACACGCGCTTGCCGGTGAGCTTGAAGGAGCTCACCTGGATGATCACGGACATGATCTCCAGCACGAAAAGGCCGCCCACGATGGCGAGGACGAATTCGTGCTTGGCTGCCACCGCGATGGTTCCGAGCAGGCCGCCGAGGGCGAGCGAGCCCGTGTCGCCCATGAAGATCTGGGCGGGCGGCGCGTTGAACCAGAGGAACCCGAGGCCCGCGCCGATGAGCGCCCCGCAGATCACGGCGAGCTCGCCTGTGCCGGGCACGAAATGGATCTGCAGGTAGTTGGAGAACACCGCGTTGCCGGTGAGATAGGCGATGAACCCGAAGGTGCCGGCCGCGATCATCACCGGCACGATGGCGAGACCGTCGAGGCCGTCCGTGATGTTGACCGCATTGCCGGCGCCCACGATCACGAAGCCGGCGAAGACGATGTAGAACCAGCCGAGATTGAAGATCAGGTCCTTCGAGAACGGCAGCGCCAGCTTGTTGGCGAGGCCGGGCGTCGCCATGTAGGAGATCGCGATGCACGCGACGGCCGCAATCAGCGCCTCGATGGCGAGGCGCGAGCGTCCGGAGAAGCCCTTGTGCGACTGCTTCGTGACCTTCAGGTAGTCGTCGTAGAACCCGATGGCGCCGAAGCCCACCGTGACGAACAGCACGACCCACACATAGTGGTTCTCGAGGTTGGCCCAGAGCAGGGTCGAGATCAGCACGCCGGCCAGGATCATCAGGCCGCCCATGGTGGGCGTGCCGCGCTTGGTCAGAAGATGCGATTGCGGCCCGTCCTCGCGGATCGGCTGTCCCTTGCCCTGGCGCAGGCGGAGCAGCGAGATCATCCAGGGTCCGAACAGGAACACGATCAGCAAGGCGGTCGCGGTCGCGCCGCCGGTGCGGAACGTGATGTAGCGGAAGATATTGAAGGGGCTGAAATAGGGGCTGAGCTCAGCCAACCAGGTTAACATCGGTCATCCTTTCAGCGCGTGGCCGGTGGGGCTCGCGCCGTAACGTTCTTTCAAGGCCTTGACGACGAGGGCCATCTTCATGCTGAGCGAGCCCTTGACCGTCACGGCGTCGCCGGGGCGCACCGCCGACACGACCCCGTCGACCAGCTCGGCGGAGGTCTGGACGTGAGCCGCGACCCTGGCCTTCGGCAGGGCGTCCACGAGATTTCGCATCAGCGGGCCGGCGGCGAACAGCACGTCGATCCTGTTCGCCTCGACGGCCTCCGCCAGCTCGGCGTGCAGGCGCGGGCCCGTCTCGCCGAGCTCCTTCATGTCGCCCAGAACGGCGATGCGCCGTGCCCCGCGTCCGAGCTCGACCGCGCCGAGATTGGCCAGCGCCGCCCGCATGGAGGCCGGGTTGGCGTTGTAGCTCTCGTCGATCAGCAGGGCCTCGCTGTCGCCGATGGCGAGCATCGTCCGCTCGCCGCGGCCCACGGGCGGCTTCATCTCGGCGAAGGACAGGGCCGTCAGGGCGAGATCCGCGCCGAGCGCGTGAGAGGCCGCGAGCACGCTCAGGGAATTGAGCGCGATGTGCCGGCCCGCCGTGCCGATCCGGTAGGTCAGGGGCTGGCCGAACACCGTAGCGTCCACGACCGAGTGATCGGGCTTGACGATGATCCGGTGGGCCCGGATGTCGGCAGCCTCGTGCTCGCCGAAGGTGACGACGCGGCCCGCCGCGGATGCGGAGGCATGGGCGCGCATGCGCTCGAAATACGCGTTGTCACGGTTGATCACCGCGGTTCCGCCGGGCTCGAGCCCTGAGAAGATCTCGCCCTTCGCGTCCGCGATGCCCCAGAGCGACGGAAAGAACTCGATATGCACGGGTTCGACCGTGGTGATCACCGCCACGTGCGGACGGACCATGCCGGTGAGCGGCAGGATCTCGTGGGCGTGGTTCATGCCGATCTCGAACACGCCGAAATCGGTCTCTCGCGGCATGCGCGCGAGGGTCAGCGGCACGCCCCAATGGTTGTTGTAGGAGGCGACCGACGCATGGGTCGCGCCCTGGCGGGAGAGCGCGAGGCGCATCGCCTCCTTGGTGCCGGTCTTGCCGACCGACCCGGTGATGGCGACGATCTTCGCATCCGTGCGGGCCCGGGCCGCGCGGCCCAACCGGCGCATGGCCTCGAGCACGTCCGGCACGACGACGAGCCTGTCGGAATCCGCGAAGGCGCTGGCCTTCTCCTCGGACACGACGGCGGCCGACGCGCCCTTCTCGAGCGCCGCCGGAACGAAATCGTGGCCGTCATGCACATCGCCCCTGATGGCGAAGTAGAGATCGCCCGGTTCGAGCGTGCGCGTATCGATGGACGCGCCCGTGCCCCGCGCGAAGCCCGCGCCGATGCGGGCCCCGGTGGCGGCCGCGATCTCGTCCGATGTCCAAAGGGGCGAATTCATCCCTGCCTCTCCGCAATGGCCGCCCGGACCTCGTCGTGGTCCGAGAACGGCAGGGTCCGGTCGCCGATGATTTGGCCCGTTTCATGACCTTTGCCGGCCACGACCAGAATATCGCCCGCTCGAAGCTCGCTCACGGCCGTGCGGATCGCCACGGCGCGGTCGCCGATCTCGCGGGCACCGGGCGCGCCCTGCAGCACCTCGGCGCGGATCGCCGCCGGATCCTCGGAGCGAGGATTATCGTCCGTCACGATGACCACATCCGCCTTGTCGGAGGCGATGCGTCCCATGAGCGGACGTTTTCCCTTGTCCCTGTCGCCGCCGCAGCCGACGATGCACACGAGGCGCCCCTTCACGAAGGGGCGCAGGGCGTCGAGCACATGGGCGAGCGCATCGGGCTTGTGCGCGTAGTCGACGATGCAGATGGCGCCGTCGACCTCCCCCACCTGCTCGAGGCGCCCGGACACGCCCCTGAGGGTCCGGAAGCCCTCGAACACGTCCTCGACCCTGCCCTCGCCTTCGACGGCGAGCACGAGGCCCGCGGCCACGAGGGCGTTCTCGACCTGGAAGGCGCCGAGGAGCGGCAGCACCGTCCGGAGCGTCTTCCCGAAGGCCTCGACGGTCAGGGCCTGCGTGAAGCCGTCCGCGCGCGCCTCGACGAGACGAAGGGTCTCGCCCGCGCGGCCCGTGGTGAGGACCTCGAGGCCGCGCTCGCGGATCCCGTTCAGGAACACGTCCGCATAGGGACCGTCCGCATTGACGATCGCCGGCGCATCGGCGGGCAGAAGCGTGTCGAACAGGCGCATCTTCGCCTTGGCATAGGCTTCGGTGGTGGCGTGATAGTCGAGGTGATCGCGGCCGAGATTGGTGAAGCCTGCCGCGTGCAGCCGCACCCCGTCGAGGCGACGCTGGTCGATGCCGTGCGAGGAGGCTTCCATGGCAAGCCGCGTGACGCCGTCCTTCGCCAGGCGGTCGAAGCCCTCGTGCAGGGAGATCGGATCCGGCGTCGTGAGCGACCCGTAAGCCGCGCCGTCGGACGTGATGATGCCGAGCGTGCCCACGCTCGCCGACCTGAAACCCAGATGCGCGAAGAGCTGGCGCGTGAAGTCGGCCACCGAGCTCTTGCCGCTCGTGCCCGTGACGGCCACGACCTTCTCGGGCTGGTTCGGATGGAAGCGCGCCGCCGCGAGCGCCAGGGCGCGGCGCACGTCGCCGACCTGGACATAAGCCACGGAGGCCGGCAGATCGGATGGGCGCGCGGCCTCGCCCACCACGGCGACGGCGCCAGCCGCCACGGCCTGCAGCACGAAGCTCATGCCGTCCACCTTCGTGCCGGGCACGGCGAAGAACAGGGTGCCGGGCTCGACCTTGCGGCTGTCCGAGGCGATCCTTGAGACGGCGAGAGGGGCATGGTCATGCCCCTGCGCCAGATCGAGAAGGTCGCCGAGATGCATGGTGCGTGCGCTCATCGGTTGCTGCCCCAGGCGCCGAGGCGCGACATGAGCGGGAACGGCTGCTGCGGCGGCTCGAAGCGCGGCGGCACGCCGAGCAGCGGCGCCACGCGCTCGACCACGTTTCCGGTCACCGGACCGGCGTTCCAGCCGGCGGTCGAGAACCCGTAGGTGCCTTCCACGGCCTGCGGCTCGTCCATGATGGTGAGGAACACGTATTTCGGCTTGTCGGCCGGCACCACCGCCGTGAAGGTGGTGAAGTTCTTGTTCTTGGAATAGCGGCCGTTGATCACCTTCTCGGCCGTACCGGTCTTGCCGCCCACGAAGAACCCCGCGATGGCGGCGGCGCTCGCCGAGCCTTCCGGCACCGAGGCGTTGAGGCGCATCACATAGCGCATGGCCTCGCTGGTCTCGGGCTTGAGCACCTGAAGGGCGGTCTTGCGCGCCTCCTCCTGATCGCGCTTCAGGAAGGTGGGCTTGATCATCACGCCGCCGTTGACCAGCGCGCCCACCGCCGCGAGCGCCTGGAGCGGCGCGACCGCGAGGCCGTGGCCGAACGCGATGGTCATGGTGTTGAGCTCGCCCCAGCGGGGCGGAACGATCGGCAGGGCGCTTTCCGGCAGCTCCGTCTCGAGGCGGGTGAGCTGGCCCATCTTGCGCAGGAAGGCCTTGTGCCCCTCCACGCCGATGCCGAGCGCCATGCGGGCGGTGCCGATGTTGGACGAGTGGACGAACACCTCCGGCGTGCTCAGCACCCGGTGCGTCGCGTGGTAGTCGCCGATGGTGAACTTGCCGTAGCGCAGGCCCGAGCGCGCATCGAAAGTCGAGTTGATGTTGTACTTGCCGGAATCGAGCGCCATCGCGACGGTCAGCGCCTTGAAGGTCGAGCCCATCTCGAACACGCCGACATTGATGCGGTTGATCCGGTCCTTGTCGAGCGCATCGACGGGATTGTTCGGATCATAGTCCGGCAGGGACACGAGGGCGATGATCTCGCCCGTATTCACGTCCAGGATCGCGCCCGCGGTCGCCTTGGCCTTGTACTTGGCCATGCCCTTGACGAGCTCGTCGCGCAGCGCATGCTGCACGCGCAGGTCCAGGGACAGCTGGATGGGCTTGAGGTCGGCCGCCGAGATGTTGAACCCCGCGCCGTTGAGATCCTGCAGGCCCATGCTGTCGATGTATTTCTCCATCCCGGCGATGCCCACGTTGTCCACGTTGGCGAAGCCGAGCACGTGGGCGGCGGCCTCCGCGTTGGGATAGACGCGCTTGTTCTCCGGCAGGAAGCCGATGCCCGGGATGCCGAGGCGATGCACCTCCGCCTGCTGGCGCGGCGTGATCTCGCGCTTGACCCAGACGAAGCCCTTCTTGGTGCTGAGCTTGTTGCGCAGGTCCGTGGCGTCGAGGTCTGGCAAGACGGCGGTGAGCAGCTCGACCGCCTCGTCCTTGTCGACGATGTTGCGCGGCTCGGCGAAGACAGACACCATCTTCACGTCGGTGGCGAGGATCTCGCCGTTGCGATCGATGATGTCAGGACGGGCTGCGGAAATTTCGGACGACGCGGCGCGGCGCACCTCGCTCGTGTTCTCGCTCGTCACCGCAAGAAAAATCAGGCGGCCTCCGATGAGGCTGAACAGGCCGACGAAGCAGGCGGCTGCGAGACCCACCCGTGACGTGCTCTTGTCATGGCGCAGGCGAAACAGCTCGCGGGCATGGCCGAGCACGCCGCGTCCGACGCGTCGCGCGGACAAGGGAGCGCGTCCCGGATGCCGCGCAGGTGCGCCATCGGGATGGACGGACTGGCCGATCCCAAGGGCGGAATCCGCCGCCGGGTCCGCCGCGGGATCACGAAGGCTCGTACCCTGCCATTCGGTTTGGGGCTCTTGCAACACGAGGCTCACCGTTTCGGAGTTTGGGTCGTCGGGGTGCGGGCGTCCGAATTCTTGTCCTTCGGAGTCGACGTCGGCTCGAGAAGACCGAGCGCTTCGAGCTTGCGGCCGATCTCGTCCTCGCGCGAAGGCCGGTTCGGCAGGTCGGACAGACGCGCGAGCTGCTGGATCTTCAGAGGCTGAAGATCGAGATGCTTGTCGACCGCCTCCTGAAGTCGGTCGGGGCGATCGAGATACTGCCATTCGGCCTGCAGAACCGCGATGGCCTCGCGTTCGCGCTGCGCCTTGGATTTCAGCTTCGCCACCTGCTCGGCATAGTACAGCGTGTCGTACTTGATCGAATAGGCATAGCCTGCCGATGCGATGAGAGCAGAGATCGCGATGATGTGGAGCAGCCGGATCATCGGCGCCCTCCCCGTTTTTCAGCCGTCTGCGGCAACTCGGCCAACATGGTGATGGCGCTCAATGGCTCCTGCGGCGGCGTGTCCGTGCGCGCGCCGGCCCGCAGCTTGGCCGACCGAGCCCGCGGATTGCGCGCCAGCTCGTCGTCACCCGGTCCGACGGGACCTCTGGTGATCGCCTCGAAGGTTGGTTCGGGCGCGGCCGCCGTCGGCAGATGGCGCGAGCCCGTGGCCGCGCGCCCGGTGCGGACCGCAAAGAACTGCTTCACGATGCGGTCTTCGAGCGAGTGGAACGTGACGACGACGAGGCGGCCCCCGGGCTTGAGAATGCGCTCGGCCGCGTGCAGGGCGCGCACCAGCTCGCCGAGCTCGTCGTTGACCGCGATGCGCAGGCCCTGGAACACGCGCGTGGCCGGATGGATGCCGCCGGGCTCCTGCCGGATCAGCGAGGCGACGAGATCCGCCAGCTGGCGCGTGGTCTCGAAAGGCTGGCGGCGGCGCATCTCGATGACCGCGCGCGCCACGGCGCGCGCGCGCCGCTCCTCGCCGTAATGATAGAAGATGTCCGCGAGTTCCGCCTCGCTGGATTCGTTGACGAGATCGGCCGCGCTCGGACCGTTGCGCTCCATGCGCATGTCGAGCGGACCGTCGTTGCGGAACGAGAAGCCGCGCTCGGCCTGATCGAGCTGCATGGACGACACGCCGATGTCGAGCACGACGCCGTCGACGCTCTCGAAACCTTGCGCGTGCGCGATCTCGTCGAGGTCGCCGAACCGTCCTGGGACGAGGATCAGGCGCTTCTTGAACTTCGCCGTGAGAGACGCCCCGCCCGCGATGGCATCCGGATCGCGATCGATGGCGATGACCTTGTTCTGGGGATGGGCATCGAGAATGGCCCGGGTGTAGCCGCCGGCACCGAACGTTCCGTCGATGAAAGCACCGCCGCGCTTCGCGTCGAGCGCTGCGCCAACCTCCTCCAGGAGCACAGGAACGTGACGGGACGGTCCGCCAGCGGCTCCGGCTCCTGGGCCGTCGCCGCGTCCCATCATCGATCCCGTACTCCTGGTGAGGTATTCTGCACTAGCCTTGGCTCCGCAATCCGGCTTCCCAATGCCTTCTTCAGGTCTCGGACCTTCGTGCGCGCCTCCTCCAAGTGCGCACGGAAGCGCTCGGGCTCCCAAATCTGGAACTTGTGACCGAGTCCGACGAACGTCACCGTATCGCCAATCCCGGCATGAACTTTTACCGTATCCGTCAGGATGACACGCCCCTCCGGATCGACCTTCAGAATCTCGCTGGTCCCGAACAACGCCGTCGACAGCTGATCCCGCTCGTCCGAATAGGGCGACAGCGTCGACAAGAACGCATCGATCTCGTTCAGAAGCACGTTGCCGCCTGCGTCCAGGGCCTGCGCGTCCAGCGCCGGATGAACGTAGAGCCCCTCGAATCCATCCTTGGCCAATACGGCCCGGAAGGATGCCGGGATCGAGACGCGACCCTTCGAATCCAACTTGTTGGTGAAATTGGACACGAAGCGGTTCATTGGCCGCAGCTCGCACGCTCCTGATTGTCAGCCCCCCGGCGGACCTTGAGGATCCGCCTCCCGCAGCCGGTGGTGACGCTACTTCCCGAAGCTGAACGCCAGCATTTCTTGAGTGCTTGACGCTCCCTTCGGAAGACACCGTCGACGGGATGGTTTGGGATAACATGGGATAATATGGGCGTCAACGGAACGGAGGTGGGGGGCATGCGTCGCGGCATGCATCCCCCATGAGACGCATTTACGGTTAATGAATCGTAAGCGGAGCAAAGGTTTGCTCCGCTTTCCTGCAAAATTCCGCCTGTGGAAAGATGGGGTCAGCCGGCCTGTAAGCCGGGTTCTGTAGGGCCCAAAGTCTAAGACCTTGGACGTGGCGGCCATTCCTCTGGGACGGTCATTGCTGACCGCCTCAAGCAACCAACCCGGACGACGGGCCTGGAAGCGGGCCTGGCGCGAACGCCTGTCGTCCCTATTCGGTTTTGCTCCTGGTGGGGTTTACCCTGCCGTGCGCATTGCTGCGTCCGCGGTGCGCTCTTACCGCACCCTTTCACCCTTACCCCGAGGTCCGAGAACCTTCGCGGGGCGGTCTGCTCTCTGTGGCACTTTCCCTGAGGTTACCCTCGCCGGACGTTATCCGGCACCTTGCTTTCCATGGAGCCCGGACTTTCCTCCCCGAGCGAACTCGAAGCGGCCGCCCGGCCAGCTGACGGTGAGGATGTGGTGCCAAATGCCCCTGCCCGTCAAGGGCATTGCGCATGATGCCGAGCGGCAACGAGCGTTCATCGGTCGACGAATCCCCACCGGCGGAACCGGCCGGTGCGCTAGTCGGCCGCGGCAGTGATCACCTTCACCTTGGCGCAATAGGCGCGCGACGCGCCGGTCATGGTCTGCGCGCGATGTCCGAACTGATAGCGCAGGATGGTGCCGCAGGTATCGCCACCGGCAAGCTTGTAGGCTCGGGCGAGATATTTCAAACCATACCGGAGATTGGTTTCCGCATCGAGCAGGCCGGCAGCCGGCCCCTGATAGCCGAGCGACTGCGCCGTGCGGACGTTGATCTGGGTGAGGCCTAAATTGGGGCCGTTGCGCGCGCCGGCATTGTAGCGGCTCTCGAGCCGGACGACGGCATCCGCGAGTTCGTAGGGAAGGCCGTTCTCGGACGCATAGCGGACGATCATCGGCCGGAGAGCGGTGCCGCGGGCGGAGTCCGATGACCGCAGCTTCAGCGCGGCGTCCACGGGCGTCGCGGGAACGGATGCGGTCTCGTCCTCCGACAGTGCGGCCGCCTCCACGGCCATCCGGGACAGCGGCTTGGCGTCCGGAACCTTGCCGTCCTGAGCCTTGGCGGCAGCGGCGGCTTCCTTCGCCTTCCTCCGGTCCGCTCCCTTGACGGCCTTCGAACCTTTCTGCGCCTCGGCCGCCTCGACGGCCTCCTCCGCGGCGGCTGTCGCCTCGGCGGCGGCCGCGCTCAGGAACTCAGCGGCCTTGTCGGGAGAAATGACCGCACCATCATGACCTCCTTCGGCCCGAGCTTCGGCGGCCAGAAGCAGGGCCGCAGCTCCAGCAGAGGCAATTGCAAGGGTTCTGAGCAGATGTTGCCAAGTCAAACTGAAACTCCAGCCGGCACAAATCGGAAGGTGCGGTCGGTGGAGGCCAATTAGGGCGAAGATGTGGCACATCAAGCCGCATATTTGTTCAGAATACGTTCAAGCTTGGCTGTGTAACCTTGAGGACTCCTGGCTTTGCGGGCCGTTTCTAGCCTCAGGCGAACGGCAAGAATTTTCCTCCGCTTATGCGGAACGGGGAGGAACTCTTTCTCCGCCCAGGAGTTGGCGACAGCGTAAGGTCAAGCTAAACAGGACCGGGCAGCCTACCGCCCGCTCAACAACAGGGAAGCCTCCATGAAGAAGATCATGACAGCCATTGCCGCCGGTGCCCTCACCCTCTCGATGGCAGCCTGCAACACCCCGGGCGAGCGCGCAGTGGGCGGCGCTGCGATCGGCGGCCTTGCTGGCGCGGCCATTGGCGGTGCAGCCACGGGTCGTGGCAGCGGCGCCCTGGCGGGCGCGGCCATCGGTGCCGCCGGTGGCGCGATCGTCGGCGCATCGACCGCCCCGGCCCGCCCGGCCTGCCCCTACGGTACTTATCAGGACGTCTACGGCAACGTTTACTGCCGCTGATCGCGCGTCCACGGTTGGATTTCAGGGGTCGGGACATTCCCGGCCCCTTTCCTTTTGCCCGCACTTGAGCGTACGACTAGTCGCACGATGATTCAGTCGATTTGGGGTAAGCTGGGTGGCGCCGGTATCGGGCTCGCGTTGGGCGGGCCGATCGGAGCCCTCCTGGGTGGTGTGGCCGGCCACGTTCTCATTGACCGCGAGGGCGCTCCTTTCGGGAAGCCGCCGCGCGACGTGCTCTTCACCATGGGTCTCGTGGCGCTCGCGGCCAAGATGGCGAAGGCGGACGGAGTCGTGGTCGATGTCGAGGTCAGGGCCTTCGAGCAGATCGTGGACGTGCCGGACAGCGAACACGGCAAGGTGGAGCGCCTGTTCAACCTCGCCATGCAGACCTCGGACGGCTTCGAGTCCTACGCCCGTCAGATCGGCGACGCGTTCAAGGACGAGCCCGCCCTGCTCGAGGATGTGCTCGACGGCCTGTTCCACATCGCCAAGGCCGACGAGGCGATCCATGAGGCGGAATACGCCTATCTGAGGGACGTGGCGACGATCTTCGCCTTCTCCGACAAGGATTTCGAGCGCGTCGCGGCCCGGCACGTCAGGCGCCCGGACGATCCCTACCTCATCCTCAAGGCCGACCGGAGCATGAGCGACGAGGAGCTCAAGCGCCACTACCGCCGGCTCGTGGCCGAGAACCATCCCGACCGGGAGATCGCCCGCGGCCTGCCGCCGGAAGCCGTCAAGATCGCGACCGAACGCGTGGCCGCCATCAACGCAGCCTGGGAACGCATCGCGGCCGAGCGGAACCTCCGGTGACGGCATGAGCGCTCTCGCCCCGGAAAGCCCGGTCGCCGGCAAGGTGTTCCCGTCGCCCAATCACGGGGAGCGCAAGGACGGCCAGCGCCCCAGCATGCTGATCCTCCACTACACGGGCATGCCGGACGAGGGCGAGGCCCTGCAATGGCTGTGCAATCCGGTCTCGCAGGTCTCCGCCCATTACTTCGTGTTCGGCGACGGGCGCGTGCTGCAGCTCGTTCCCGAGATGCGCCGGGCCTGGCACGCCGGGCTCTCCTCCTGGGACGGGGACAACGACATCAATTCCTGCTCCATCGGCATCGAGATCGCCAATCCGGGCCATCCGGGCGGCCTGCCGCCCTACCCGGACGCGCAGATCGAAAGCGTCGCGGCCCTGGCCCGGGACATCGTCGCCCGCTGGCGCATTCCGGCCACGCGGGTGCTCGGCCATTCCGACGTCGCTCCGGGCCGCAAGGTCGACCCGGGCGAGCTCTTTCCCTGGCAGCGCCTCCACGAGGCTGGCGTCGGCCACTGGGTCGCGCCCTCGGCCACGAGCGACGGCCGCTTCTTTTCCCGGGGAGACCAGGGCATGCCCATCGAGGCCCTGCAGGCGATGCTCGCCATGTACGGCTACGGGGTGAGGATCAACGGGGTGTTCGACGAGGACACCGAAAAGGTGGTCGCGGCCTTCCAGCGTCACTTCCGGCCCGAGCGCGTCGACGGGGTGGCGGATGCCTCGACGATCATGACCCTGCGCAACCTGATCGCCGCGCGGCCGCAGGGCGCCGCATGACAAAGAGTTAACTCGTAACGTCCCGGAAAATCGGCCACAATCGCCCTTCATGACAGTCCATGTGGTGGAGAGGGCTTTTCGGTGCGTCGCGTCTGGTTGTGGTTGATCGGCATCGTCCTGGTGGCGGGCACCGCCGGCTTCGTGCTGTGGACGCCCACGGGCGGCAACGCGTCCGATCAGGCTTACCGCCTCGGCGCGGTGGATCGCGGCCCGATCACGGCGAGCGTGCGCGCGACCGGCACGCTCAACCCGGTCACGACGGTGCTGGTCGGCTCGCAGCTCTCCGGCCAGGTGGTCGAGATCCTGGCCGACTACAACACTCCGGTGAAGGAAGGCCAGGTGGTGGCCCGCCTCTATGCCGAGCAGATCAAGTCGCGACGCGACGCGGCGCTCGCCGACCTCGCCCAGGCGAAGGCCGATCTCGACACCAAGCGCGCGCAGATCGACAAGGCCCGATCGGCGCTGCAGCGCTCGCAGGCGCAGGCGAACGATCTCGCGGCCCAGCGCGACCGCACGCAGGCGCAGCTCGCGGACGCGCAGCGCACCCTCGACCGGCAGAAGGAGCTGACCACCCGGGCGGTGGGAACCCAGACAGCCCTGGAGCAGGCCGGAACGCAGGTCGACATCCAGAAGGCGAACCTCGTCTCGGCCGACGCGCAGATCGCGTCGAACAGGGCCGAGACGGACGGGCTCAGGGCTGACCTCGCCCTGGCCGAGGCGGGGGTGAAATCCGCCGAGGCGATCATCCTGCAGCGGCAGGCGAAGCTCAAGGACATCGAGATCGACCTCGCCCGCACGGAGATCAAGTCGCCCGTCGACGGCGTCGTGGTGAAGCGGGACATTGAGCTCGGCCAAACCGTCGCCGCCTCCCTGTCGGCCCCGACGCTCTTCACCATCGCGCAGGACCTGCGCGAGATCGACATCTACGCCAATATCGACGAGGCCGACGTGGGCCGCATCAAGGACGGCCAAAAGGTGACCTTCACGGTGAACGCCTATCCGAACCGCGTCTTCGAGGGCAGCGTCAGGATGGTGCGCCTGTCCGCCCAGACGGTGCAGAACGTGGTCACCTACACGGCCGTCATCGGCGTGCGCAACCTCGATCAGGCGCTCCTGCCCGGCATGACGGCAAACCTCCAGATCGTCACCGACGAGCGGGAAGACGTGCTGCGCATTCCCAACGCTGCCCTGCGTTTCCGCCCGCCGATCGCCGTCGCGTCGAGCGAGCCGAACGGCCAGTCGCCGCGGCGGCGCGCGCGCGACCGCGATGCGCCGGCGCAGCCGGAGGACGGCGCGGACGGGCGCATCTACCGGGTCGCCCAGGACGGCCGGCCCGAGGCCGTGCATGTGCGGCTCGGCGCGACGGACGGAACCTATACCGAGATCCTGCGCGGCGACGTGCAGGAGGGCGCGGCCATCATCGTCGGGGCCCAGCGCCAGGATGCCGGGGAGGATGCGAACGGCCCGGCCTCGAACCGCCGCCCGCGCCCCCCGCGCATGTTCTAGTGGAGTGCCCCGTGGCTCTCATCGAAACACGCGACCTGAGACGGGTCTACGATCTCGACGCCGGCCGGGTCGTGGCTCTGGATTCCGTGTCGCTCGACATCGACAAGGGTGATTTCGTGGCCGTGATGGGCCCATCCGGTTCGGGCAAGTCCACGTTCATGAATCTCGTCGGCTGCCTCGACAAGCCGACCACCGGCCATTACCGCTTGGCCGATACGGCGGTCGAGCGCCTCGACGCGGACGGCTTGGCGCGCCTGCGCAACCGCGAGATCGGCTTCGTCTTCCAGCAGTTCAACCTCCTGCCCCGCGTCGACGCGCTCGGCAACGTGGAGCTGCCGATGGTCTATGCGGGGTTCGACCGCAGGACCCGACGCGAGCGCGCCCTGCATGCGCTCGGCCGCGTCGGCCTCGCGGAGCGGGCGCATCACCGCCCCATGCAGCTCTCCGGCGGACAGCAGCAGCGCGTCGCTATCGCACGCGCGCTCGTCAACGGCCCGAGCCTGCTCCTTGCCGACGAGCCGACCGGCGCCCTCGACAGCCGCACGGCCAACGAGATCATGGCCCTGTTCCAGGAGCTCAACCGCGAGGGCGTCACCATCGTGCTCGTGACGCACGATGCCGAGGTCGGACGCCACGCGCACCGGCTGATCCGCTTCCGGGACGGCCGCGTGACCGAGGATCACCGCCAAGTCCCGGTCGATGCGCGCGCCCTCGCCCGGGAGGCCGCCGAATGAGGTTGATCGAGGCCATCCGGTCCGCATTCTCGGCCATCGCGGCCAATGCCCTGCGCAGTCTTCTGACCATGCTCGGCATCGTCATCGGGGTCGCGGCCGTCATCGCCATGGTGGCGATCGGCTCCGGGGCGCGCAATCTCGTCGACCAACAGATCCGTTCGCTCGGCGCGAACCTCGCCATCGTGACGCCCGGAAATGTCACCCAGGGCGGCGCACGCCTCGGCGCCGGTGCGGCCTCCTCCCTCACGGACGACGACGCGCACGCGATCCGTCGAGAGGTCGACGGCGTGGTGGCGGCCGCGCCCTTCGTGCAGGGCGGCGCCCAGGTGGTGGCCGGCGGCAGCAACTGGGCGACGCGCATCTACGGCATCGACCGGGACTGGTTCTCCGCCCGCGAATGGGACGTCGCCACCGGCCGCACCTTCGATCCGGAAGAGGTCCGGCGCGGCGACATCGTGATCCTGCTGGGCCAGACGGTCGCCCGCAACCTCTTCGGCGAGGACGATCCCATCGAGCAGATCGTGCGCGTGCGCAACGTGCCCTTCCGGGTCATCGGCGTCATGGCGTCGAAAGGGCAATCGGCCTTCGGTCAGGACCAGGACGACGTGGTCTTCGTGCCCCTCGACGCGGGCCGCCGCCGTGTGATCGGGCGCAACTACGCCAAGGACGGATCGGTCGGCTCGATCTTCGTGAAGTTCGCCGACGAGAGCGACATCGAGCCCGGCATCGCCAGCATGACGGAGCTGCTGCGCCAGCGTCACCGCATCACGGGCGAGCAGGAGGACGATTTCTCGATCCGCAACCTGACGGAGATCGCCAACACGGCGTCCGCCTCCGCCAACACGCTCTCCATGCTCCTCGCCGCCGTGGCCGCCGTGTCCCTGCTCGTGGGCGGCATCGGCATCATGAACATCATGCTGGTCTCGGTCACCGAGCGCACCCGCGAGATCGGCCTGCGGCTTGCCGTCGGCGCGCGGCCGCGCGACATCCTGAGCCAGTTCCTGATCGAGGCGACGACGCTCTCCACCATCGGCGGGGCGCTGGGCATCGGCCTCGGCGCCGGAGCCGCCTATCTGGTGGCGCAGCTCGCCGGCTGGCCCTCGCTCGTGTCCACCAATGCCATCATCGTGGCGGTCGGCTTCTCGGCCCTGGTGGGCATCTTTTTCGGGTTCTACCCGGCGCAACGCGCCGCGAGGCTCGACCCCATCGAAGCCTTGCGGCGGGAGTGAGAACAAATCCCCCACGCCATCACCGGGCTTGTCCCGGTGACCTCGCGTCCGAGAGGCGCGGCGCTCTTGCGATCGAGATAGCCGGGACGAGCGCATCGTGCGGAAAAGTGGATCCGGTTTTCCGCGCCGAACGATGCGCCAGCCAAGAGTGGAGCATCGGATCTGTTCCCAAAAGTGGGTCCACTTTTGGGTCCGATGCTCGAGCCCGGCCATGACGTGGAGGGTGTCAGTAAGGCCGCAGGAGCCTTATTCCGCCGCCATCACGCGATAGCGCGCCGGATCGTAGTTGAGGATCGGGGCGAGCCAGCGCTCGACCTCGGTGACGCTCATGTCCTTGCGGGCGGCGTAATCCTCGACCTGATCGCGCTCGACCTTGGCGACGCCGAAGTAATAGGCGTCCGGATGCGACAGGTAGAGACCCGACACGGACGAACCCGGCCACATGGCGTAGGATTCGGTGAGCGTCACGCCGATGCTGCGCTCGGCCCCGAGCAGGCTGAACAGGGTCGCCTTCTCCGTATGGTCGGGCTGCGCCGGATAGCCGGGCGCTGGGCGGATGCCCTGGTACTCCTCGCCGATCAACCCCTCGTTGCTGAGGTTCTCGTCCGTCGCATAGCCCCAGAACTCCCGGCGCACGCGTTCGTGCATGCGCTCGGCAAAGGCTTCCGCCAAGCGGTCGGCAAGAGCCTTGACCAGGATCGAACGGTAATCGTCGTTGGCGCGCTCGAAGCGCTCCGCGATGCGCACCTCCTCGATGCCGGACGTCACCACGAAGGCGCCGACCCAGTCGGGCTTGCCGCTCTCCACCGGGGCGACGAAATCGGACAGGCAGATGTTGGGCTTTCCGTCCCGCTTCGAGAGCTGCTGGCGCAGGCCGTAGAAGGTCGCGAGCTGCTCCTTGCGGCTCTCGCCCGTGTAGAGTCGGATGTCGTCGCCCACCGCATTGGCCGGCCAGAAACCGATGACGGCCTTCGGATTGAACCAACGCTCGTCCACGAGTTGCTTGAGCATGGCCTGAGCGTCCTCCCAGAGCTGCCGCGCGGCCTCGCCCTGCTTCTCGTCCTCGAGGATCGCCGGGAAGCGACCCTTCAGCTCCCAGGTCTGGAAGAACGGCGTCCAGTCGATATAGGGCACGAGCTCGCCCACATCGTAGCTGCGGAACACGCGCGCGCCGGTGAAGGTGGGCTTCGGCGGCTGATAGGACGACCAGTCGAGCGCGAGCCTGTTGGCACGGGCCTTTTCGAGGGACAGGCGCTGCTTGTCCGCCTCCGAGCGGGCATGCGCCTCGGCCACCTTGCGGTACTCGGAGCGGAGCGTCTCCACGTAGCCGTCCTTCATCTCGGACGACAGCAGCGAGGACACGATGCCCACCGCGCGGCTGGCGTCGGTCACGTAGACGGCCTGCCCCTTCTTGTAGTTCGGGTGGATCTTCACCGCCGTGTGCACGCGGCTCGTGGTGGCACCGCCGATGAGCAGCGGGATGTCGAAGCCTTCGCGCTCCATCTCGCTCGCCACATGCACCATCTCGTCGAGCGAGGGCGTGATGAGACCCGAGAGGCCGATCACGTCCACCTTCTCCCGGCGGGCCGTCTCCAGGATCTTCTGGGCCGGCACCATGACGCCGAGGTCGAGGACCTCGTAGTTGTTGCAGGCGAGTACGACGCCGACGATGTTCTTGCCGATATCGTGCACGTCGCCCTTCACGGTCGCCATCAGCACCTTGCCGGCGGCGGACCGCTCGGTGACGCCGGAGGCTTCCTTCTCGGCCTCCATGAACGGCATCAGATAGGCGACCGCCTGCTTCATCACGCGGGCGGATTTCACCACCTGCGGCAGGAACATCTTGCCGGCGCCGAAGAGATCGCCCACCACGTTCATGCCGGCCATGAGCGGGCCTTCGATGACGTGCAGCGGGCGCTCGGCGCCCTGGCGGGCCTCCTCCGTGTCCTGCTCGATGAACTCGGTGATGCCGTTGACGAGCGCGTGCTCGATCCGCTTCTCGACGGGCCAGGAGCGCCACTCGAGATCGGCAGTCTTCGCGGCGCCGGATCCATCGCCCTTGAAGCGGGGCGCGGCCTCCAGCAGGCGCTCCGTCGCGTCGGGACGGCGGTTGAGAACCACGTCCTCGCACAGCTCGCGCAGCTCCGGATCGATCTCGTCGTACACCGCAAGCTGGCCGGCATTCACGATGCCCATGTCCATGCCGACCTTGATGGCATGGAACAGGAACACGGAGTGCATGGCCTCGCGCACGGGCTCGTTGCCGCGGAACGAGAACGACAGGTTCGACACGCCGCCCGAGATATGCGCGTGCGGCAGCGTCTCCCGGATGATCCTGGTCGCCTCGATGAAGGCGACCCCGTAGCCGTTGTGCTCCTCGATGCCGGTGGCGACCGCGAACACGTTCGGGTCGAAGATGATGTCCTCCGGCGGGAAGCCGACCTGCTCCGTGAGGATCCGGTAGGCGCGGGTGCAGATCTCGACCTTGCGCTCGAGCGTATCGGCCTGGCCCTGCTCGTCGAAGGCCATCACGACGACGGCTGCCCCGTAAGAGCGGCAGATCCTGGCGTGCTCGATGAACGATGCCTCGCCCTCCTTCATGGAGATCGAGTTCACGATGGCCTTGCCCTGGATGCACTTGAGGCCGGCCTCGATCACGTGGAACTTGGAGGAATCCACCATCACCGGCACGCGGGCGATATCGGGCTCGGCCGCCACGAGGTTGAGGAACTCCACCATGGCCTTCTCGGAATCGAGCAGGCCCTCGTCCATGTTGACGTCGATGATCTGGGCGCCGTTCGCCACCTGGTCGCGCGCGACATCGAGGGCGGCGGCGTAATCGCCGTTGGTGACGAGCTTGCGGAACTTGGCCGAACCCGTGACGTTCGTGCGCTCGCCCACGTTCACGAAGGGAATGTCCGAGGTCAGGACGAAGGGCTCGAGTCCCGACAGGCGCATGAGCGGCTGCACCTTCGGCACCGCGCGCGGGGCCTTGCCGGCAACGGCCTCCGCGATGGCCCGGATGTGGTCGGGCGTCGTGCCGCAGCAGCCGCCGACCACGTTGACGAGACCCGCATCGGCGAACTCGGCCAGCATCGTGGCCGTCGCCTCGGGGCGCTCGTCGTAGAGACCGAATTCGTTGGGCAGGCCGGCATTCGGATAGGCGCAGACGAGCGTGTCGGCAACCTTGCCGATCTCCTGGATATGGGCGCGCATCTCGCGGGCGCCGAGGGCGCAGTTGAGCCCGATGGAGAACGGCTCCGCATGACGCACCGAATGCCAGAACGCCGTCGGCGTCTGGCCCGACAGCGTGCGGCCGGACAGATCCGTGATCGTGCCCGAGACCATGATCGGCAACGTCACGCCCTTCTCGGCGAAGACCTGATGGGTCGCCACGATGGCCGCCTTGGCGTTGAGGGTATCGAAGACCGTCTCGATGAGGATGATCTCGGCGCCGCCGTCGACGAGCCCCCTCACCTGCTCGGCGTAAGCGTCGCGAACCTGATCGAAGGTCACGGCGCGATAGCCCGGATTGTTCACGTCGGGTGAGATCGACAGCGTGCGGTTCGTCGGACCGATGGCTCCCGCGACGAAGCGGCGGCGGCCGTCCTCCTTCTCGGCGATCAGCGCGGCCTCGCGCGCGAGCCGCGAGCCCTCGAAGTTCAGGTCGTAGACGATCTCTTCCATGCCGTAATCGGCCTGGGCGATGGAGGTGCCGGAGAAGGTGTTGGTCTCGACGATGTCGGCGCCCGCGCGAAAATAATCGAGGTGCACGTTGCGCACCGCATCGGGCTGCGTGAGGATGAGCAGATCGTTGTTGCCGCGGACGTCCTGCTTCCAGTCCTTGAAGCGCTCGCCCCGGAAATCCTCTTCCGAGAAGCGGGAGCGCTGCAGCTCCGTTCCCATCGCGCCGTCGAGCACGAGGATCCGCCTGGAGGCGGCTTCGCGAAGCGCCTTGATCACGTCGGCGCCGTTGGCGGGGCGAGGAGTATACGCGGTCATTCGGTCTGTTCTCTCGTGATCGTGGCCGAGGTCTCGCCGGCCGACGACGCTCGTTTCATGATGCGGATGTGAATGCCCGGCCGAGCCGGGCATCGGAAACTCAGGCCGCGGCCCTCACGCTCTGGTCGCGCAGGCCGAGCAGATGGCAGATGGCATAGACCAGGTCGGCGCGGTTCATGGTGTAGAAGTGGAACTCGTCGACGCCCCGATCGACGAGATCGATCACCTGCTCGGCCGCGACGGCCGCGGCGACGAGCCTGCGGGTCTCCACGTCGCTCTCCAGCCCCTCGAAACGGGCGGCCAGCCAGTCCGGCACGCTCGCGCCGGTCTTCGACGCGAAGTTCGCCGTCTGCTTGAAGTTCTGCACCGGCACGATGCCGGGCACGATCGGAATATCGATGCCCCGGGCGCGGACGCGGTCGAGGTAGCGGAAGTAGTGATCGTTGTCGAAGAAGAACTGCGTGATGGCGCGGTCCGCGCCGCAATCGACCTTGGCCTTCAGAGCATCGATGTCCGCGTCGAGCGAGGCCGCCTCGGGATGCTTCTCCGGATAGGCCGACACGGAGACCTCGAAATCGCCGATGGCCTTGATGCCGGCGACGAGATCGCAAGTCCGCTCATAGCCGCCGGGATGCGGCTCGTAGGCCGTGCCGATGCCGGACGCTGGATCGCCGCGCAGTGCCACGATGTGGCGCACGCCCGCATCCCAGTAGGAGCGGACGACGTCGTCGACCTCTGCCCTCGTGGCCGCCACGCAGGTGAGATGCGCGGCCGGCTTGAGGTGCGTCTCCTGCACGAGGCGTGACACGGTGGCGTGCGTGCGCTCACGGGTGGAGCCGCCGGCCCCGTAGGTCACGGAGACGAATTGCGGATTGAGCGGAGCCAGACGCTGGATCGACGCCCAGAGGGTCTGCTCCATCTCGGGCGTCTTGGGCGGGAAGAACTCGAAGGACACCTTGATCGGACGGGCGACCTGCCGGCTGGGGCGGAGCGTAAGCGGTGACATCAGGCGACCTCTCTGTCGGGTTCACTCAAGGGCCAATCCGTCACCACACGGCGATCCTGGCCAAGCCAAAGGGATACGGTCAACTGCTCGTCGGCTGTCCTCGACGGAGCGATCTCCCGGGTTAGGGTGCAGTCGAGCCCCGCCTCGTCGAGCCATCCGGCGACCTGGGAGGGAGCGAAGCCGAGGCGGCGATGGGCCTGAGCCTCGCGCAGGAACTCGAGGTTGTGCGGGGCGAAATCGACCACCAGGATGCGTCCGCCCGGCGCCACCAGGCGCGCAGCCTCCCGGATCGCCCGGGCCGGATCGTCGAGGTAGTGCAGCACTTGATGGATGATGACGAGATCGAATGTGTCGCGGGGGAATGGAGGCGCATAGATGTCGCCCTGGCGCAGCTCGATTCCTCTGAGGCCGGCCTTCTCGAGGTTGGCCCGTGCCACGGACAGCATGGCGTGGCTGGCATCGAGCCCCACGGTGCGGCTGGCCCGGGGGGCCAGCAATTGCAGCATGCGGCCGGTGCCCGTGCCCAGGTCGACGAGGTTCCGGATCCTGGCCGGGCCCAGAGCATCGAGAACGGATGCCTCGACCACCGCTTCGGGCGCGTGGAGGGACCGGATCCGGTCCCAATCCGGCGCCAGGCGGGAGAAGAAGGCCTGGGCGGCCTGGGAGCGCTGGGCCCGCACGGCTTCGAGGCGGGTCCTGTCTTCCAGAAGTTGCGGGTCCGACCGGTCCAGGCTCTCCAGGGTCGGGCGGATGATTCGCAGGGCGACGCCCCGGTCGGTGAGCCGGAAGAACGCCCAGGCCCCTTCCCGGTGCCGCTCCACGAGACCCGCCTCGACGAGAAGCTTGAGATGACGGGAGATGCGCGGCTGGGACTGCCCAAGGATGTCCGTGAGGTCCGAAACGGACAGTTCACCTTCGGTCAGCAGCGCCAGGATCCGCAGGCGCGTCTCCTCGGCGGCGGCCCGAAGGACATCCAGGGTCAGATCCAGTGATGGAGACGGGGTGTCGGGCACGGCCAAATCTCGCTCCTACATATAAAGATATGTTTATATGTATTTTGACGAGAGAGCAAGCGATGTCATGAACCTCATCTCTGGGCCGGCCTTCCGGACGTTCCCGGCGATGGTTTCCATACGGCGAGCGTGGCCGCGGCGAGCGCGGCCCCGTGGGCGTGCGGATCGACCAGAGCATTTGGCAGCCGGTGCCAGTCGGCTCCCGACGGGAACCGCCTAACGGAACGGCGGCTCGTCGAAGCTGCGCAGCTTGCGGGAATGCAGCGAGGAGCGCTGCCCTTTCAGGATGTCGAGCGCCGCCAGGCCGATCATGAGATGCTCGCTCACGGCGCGCTCGTAGAAGGCGTTGGCCGCACCTGGCAGCTTGATCTCCCCGTGCAGCGGCTTGTCCGAGACGCAGAGCAAGGTGCCGTAGGGAACCCGCAAGCGGTACCCCTGGGCCGCGATGGTGCCGCTCTCCATGTCCACCGCGATGGCCCGGGACAGGTTGATCTGGCGCCGCTCCTGGCTCCAGCGCAGCTCCCAGTTCCGGTCGTCGTAGGTCACGACCGTGCCGGTGCGCAGGCGCCGCTTCAGCTCCTCGCCACGCTCGCCCGTAACCTGAACCGCGGCATCCTGCAGGGCGACCTGAATTTCGGCCAGGGCCGGGATCGGGATTTCAGGCGGCACGGCGCTGTCGAGGATGTGATCGCGCCGCAGGTAGCCGTGGGCCAGCACGTAATCGCCGATGGACTGGGACTGGCGAAGCCCCCCGCAATGGCCGACCATGAGCCAGCAATGGGGCCGCAGCACCGCCAGGTGATCGGTGATGTTCTTCGCGTTCGAGGGCCCGACGCCGATATTGACCAGGGTCACGCCCTGGCCGTCCTTTCGCATCAGGTGATAGGCCGGCATCTGGAACCGGTGCCAGGGCGAGGACCCGATGAGGTCCTCGACGGCGGCCTCGTCCAGGCCCCGCTCGATGCTGATGCCGCCGGGCAGCAGGAGCCTGGTATAGGGCCCGTCCGGATCCGCCATCTCCTTCACGGCCCAGCGGATGAACTGGTCGACATAGCGGTGATAGTTGGTGAGCAGGATCCAGGGCTGCAGGCTGCGCCAGTCGCTGCCGGTGTAATGGACGAGGCGGCGGAGCGAATAATCGACCCTGGCCGCATCGAAGAGCGCCAGGGGCCGGGCCTCGTTCTCATGGAAGACCCAGGTTCCATCGGCGATCTCGTCGCCCACCTTGGCGAGGAGCGGCGTCGGGAAATGCTGCGCGAGCTCCGACGCCGAGTGGGCCCCTCGGCCCAGTTCGTCCCCACGCTCGAAGACATACGGATAGGGAATTTCCTGGTCGCTGACGCCGATCTCGATGGTGGCGCCGTAATCGCGCACGAGATAGTTCAGCTGCTCCAGGAGGTAGTTCCGGAAGAACGCGGGCTGGGTGATCGTGGTGGCGTAGACGCCCGGGCCCTGGAACTTGGCATAGGCGCGCTGCTTGACCGGTGGAAGAGAGGTCGACCGGTAATCGAGGCGCAGCTCCGGATAGCGGAAGCGCGACCGCTCGAATGGCGTTGGCGGCGTTCCGGTGGAGAAGAAATGCTCGAGAGCCTGGCGCTGCGCCTCGATGGCGCTGTCGTGAAGCGCGATGAGCCGGTCGACGGCTTCTTCAGGCGTGGCAACGGATTGGAATGTGGAGATGTGATCGGCTGGCACGTGGACTCTCTTCTGATGTCTCGTGCCTCAAGGGTCATACACCGTTTTGGGGCAGAACCCAACTCCCCGGCGAGCGGTGCAGCGTCGGCCCGACGGAATGCCCGAGGGATCCGGCATTCCTGAGGTCGCTCCCGGAATTGGACCTATTCGCAGACCTCTTCGCGGCGGATGACGACGCGGCCCCAGTCATCGACGAAGCGACGGCGTACCGTATAACAGGACGGCGCATCATAAGCCGGAGAGCCGTAATAGGTGGGATAGGCCGGGTACGAATAGGCGGGACGGGCCGCCAATGCGCCGAGCGCCAGGCCGCCGACCACGCCGGCGGCCACCGCGCCGCCGACATTGGAGCCGTGGCGATGGTAAGGCCGATAGCCGTAGTCGCGGTAGGGGCGGACGACCCCATAGGGCGTGGCATAGGATCCATCGCGCCAACGGCCCGTGCTCTCGCCCGCCGTCGCAGGAACGGCAGCCAAGAGGGAACCGCTCAGGACCAAAGCGGTGGCCCCAGCCGTCAGAACACGCTTCATGCACACCATGCGAACCTCCATGGGGCAAAGGCCAGGAGATCACGTCTCATGAACACCTTCCGCCCTATTCTGACTGGAAGTCTAATCCGCCCGATATGAACTTGGCCTGAAGGTCTCGTTAAGGTTTCCGTTCAACGGCGGGCTGCCCGCGCCGGGCATGGGCAAGCTCCGAAAAGGAGAACGCGGGCGAGTTCCTGCCCGATCCCGCGTTCTGCTCCGTCACGGAGGTGGCGTTCGCGCGAAAAGATTACCGCGAGAACTTCTTGTACTTGATCCGGTGCGGGATCGTGGAATCCGTGCCGAGGCGGCGCTTCTTGTCCTCCTCGTAATCGGCGAAGTTGCCCTCGAACCATTCCACGTGGCTGTCGCCCTCGAAGGCCAGGATATGGGTGGCGATGCGGTCGAGGAACCAGCGGTCGTGCGAGATGATCACGGCGCAGCCCGCATAATCCTCCAGCGCCTCTTCGAGCGCCCGCAGGGTATCCACGTCGAGGTCGTTGGTCGGCTCGTCGAGGAGCAGGACGTTCGAACCGGACTTCAGGATCTTGGCGAGGTGCACGCGGTTGCGTTCGCCGCCCGAGAGCACGCCGACCTTCTTCTGCTGGTCGGAGCCCTTGAAGTTGAAGGCGCCGCAATAGGCGCGGGCATTGATCTCGCGCTTGCCGAGATAGAGCACCTCGTTGCCGCCCGAAATCTCCTCGTACAGGGTCTTGTTGGCGTCGAGCGAGTCGCGGCTCTGGTCCACATAGCCGAGCTTCACGCTCTCGCCGATCTTGATCGAGCCCTCGTCCGGCTGCTCCTGGCCGGTGATCATGCGGAACAGGGTGGTCTTGCCCGCGCCGTTCGGCCCGATGACGCCCACGATGCCGCCCGGGGGCAGCTTGAAGGACAGGCCGTCAATGAGAAGCTTGTCGCCGAAGGCCTTCTTGAGGTTGTCGAACTCGATGACGTTGTTGCCCAGGCGTTCGGCGATCGGGATGATGATCTGGGCGGTGGTCGGACCTTTCTCGTTGGCCTTGGCCACGAGTTCCTCGTAACGCTGGATACGGGCCTTGGACTTGGCCTGGCGGGCCTTCGGCGAGGCCGACACCCACTCGCGCTCGCGCTCGATGGTGCGCTTGTGCGCCTCGTCCTCGCGACCCTCCTGCTCCAGCCGCTTCTGCTTCTGCGTGAGCCAGGACGAGTAATTGCCCTCGTAGGGGATGCCCCGGCCGCGGTCGAGCTCGAGAATCCAGCCCGTCACGTTGTCGAGGAAGTAGCGGTCGTGGGTGACGATCAGGATCGCGCCCGGATAATTGCGCAGGTGCCCTTCCAGCCAGGCCGTCGTTTCGGCGTCCAGGTGGTTGGTCGGCTCGTCGAGGAGGAGCAGTTCCGGCTGCTCCAGAAGCAGCTTGCAGAGCGCTACGCGGCGGCGCTCGCCGCCGGAGAGCTTGTCCACGGCCCAGTCGTCGGGCGGGCAGCGCAGGGCGTCCATGGCCTGATCCACCTGGGAATCGAGATCCCACAGGCCCTTCGCCTCGATCTCGTCCTGGAGGCGGGTCATCTCGTCCGCCGTCTCCTCGGAATAGTTCATGGCGAGCTCGTTGTAGCGGTCGAGGATCGCCTTCTTGGCCGCCACGCCCTCCATGACGTTCTCGCGGACGTTCTTCGACGGGTCGAGCTGGGGCTCCTGGGGCAGGTAGCCGACCCGGGCGCCCTCGGCGACCCAGCCCTCGCCGGTCCAGTCGGTATCGGTGCCGGCCATGATGCGCAGCAGGGTCGACTTACCGGCGCCGTTGACGCCGAGCACGCCGATCTTGGCATCCGGGTAGAAGGAGAGATGGATGTTGTCCAAGACCTTCTTGCCGCCCGAATAGGTCTTGGTGAGGCCACGCATGTGGTAGATGAATTGACGGGACACGGAAAAAGCCCTGCTTGATCGAGATGTGAATGAAGTTGGCCGTCAGTTAGCAGGAGCAGGCGACCGGGACAAGGCAGGCGTGTCTCGCCAGCGGAGTTCCAGGAAGCCCGCACCTTGAGGTCCGCAGCCGGGGGGCTGCGAGCCTGGGGTGGGATCGCGGGTGGCGCGACGGGCGGCCCGGCTCGATGCTCGTGGGGATGGAAGCGCCGGACGGCGCCTCGCGCGCCCCCCCACCCTCACCCTCCACGTCATGGCCGGGCCTGTCCCGGCCATCCCGACCCGGACAAGCGCCGCGCCCTTCCGATCGGGATCACCGGCACGAGGCCGGTGATGACGTGCGGAGGGTGGCAGGACAGCGGGAGAGCGCGGCCCCACCCATCGTCGGGATCACCGGCACAAGGCCGGTGATGACGTGCGGAGGGTGGCCCAACGGGCGGAGGGTGGCCGTGGGAGGATGCCCTCGTGTCAAAGGCCGAACGGATACGTCTCCGGCATGCCCTTTCCATGGGCGTGGGTGAGCGGGGTCACTGCCTTGGTCTCCTCGAACCAGATGAAGGCGTCGAACTGCTCGGCCAGCACCGCCTCGAAGTAATGGCTGTAGAGTTCGGTCTCCGGCCGGTAGACCACGCCGATGGCCCGCTCCAGGCGCGGCCGCGAGAGAGCGTCCATCAAGTCGACCTGGCCGTTCTCCCGCCAGTCGCTCAGGAAGCAGCCGAGGCCTGTCTCCCGGAAGATGCGCTCGTGGCTGTCGGGCCGGGCCGGACGGACGGTCTTGACCTGCATGGGCTCGTCCCAGTCGTCGGCGGCCGCCACGGTGCCCCGATCGGTGCCGAAACCGATCAGTACGGCCTGGTCGCGGTAGGTCTTCCGGCAAAGCTCGCCGATATTGAACTCTCCCTGCCAGCCCATGGCCGTGGCGGCGGCGTTGCCGATGTGGGAATTGTGCGCCCAGACGACCGCCTTGGCGTTGTCGCGCCGGGCCAGCAGGCTCTGCAGGGTCTCGAACATGTGCCGGTCGCGCAGGTTCCAGGATTCCGTCGCGCCCTCGTACATGATCCGGTAGTAGTGCTCGGCCGCATGGACGATCTTGGCGTTCTGAACCGCATCGAAGAAGGCCTCGCCGCCCTCCGCCTGAAGATAATCCATGCGCTTGTCCAGAATGTCCTGGAGTTGGCGCAGCAACGCCTCGTCGCAGGGCTTCTTCTGTCCCGTCAGGACGGCGCGGCCGTAGCGGGCCGGGTCCGACTGCCAGGGGCTGAGACACCCGTAGCGCCCCCTCGCCTCCTTGGCCTTCTCCGGATCGACCCGGTCCAGATAGTCGAGAACGGAGCGGATCGACGCGTTCAGGCTGTAGACGTCGAGGCCGCGGAACTCGGCGCGCTCGTCCTCCGGCTTGTCCTTGTTGTGCTCGCGCATCCAGTTGACGAAGTCATAGACTTCCTCGTTGCGCCACATCCAGGTCGGGAACCGCTCGAAGGCTTCATCCTCTCCGTCGGGGATGGGGCGATGACGCACATAGGCGTCGATCCGCGCCGCATCCGGCCAATCGGCCTCCACGGCCACGATGGAGAAGCCGTGCCGCTCGATCAGACGCTTGGTGATGGCAGCCCGCGCCCGATAGAACTCCGAGGTGCCATGAGTGGCTTCTCCCAGGAGCACGACCTTGGCGTCGGAGAAGCGATCGAACAAGGCGCCGAAGGCTTCTTCGTCGGCAACCGACGGCAGCACCTCCCCGTGCTCGCGCACGAGATCGACCGCTTCCTTGATCGAGGCGTCGTTCTCATTCTGCTTCCAGGACAGCCGGGCCATGATCCTCACTCCGCAGGACCGGCACCTTGCATGCCGGTTCCGCCGGAGAACGATGGCGGGACTCGGCTTGTTCCAGGAAGGAACGTGCACCGGCGTTTCCTCCGGAGCCGCAATTCCGCGCAGAGCGGCCAAGATGGGCCGCTGTCGGACCGAGCGTCAGGCCACTCTCGCCATGATCGACGCGTAGGCTTCCTCGGCCGCGATGACGGTCGCCATCTGCACCGTATGGGCGAAACGATAGGCGTCGCCGTAGATGGTCTCGTCCGGGAACTCCGTGATGAGGGTCAAGGGCGAGGGATGGCGCTCGTCCGCCGTGATCAGGCATGGAACGTCGTTGATGATCTCGTAAGGCGTTCCCCCGGAATGGATCGCGCAGATCTCGATCTGACGGCGGTTGAACGCGGCGAGTCCCGGCACGGCCGACAGACCCGTCGTCACGGCTTCGATCAGCGTCCTCGCGGTCTCGCTCCAGGACGGGTGATGCCGCATGATCAGGAAGAAGCCCTTCGGGATCGTCCACAATTCGAAGCCGCGCGGCAGATAGCCGGTGAGCGGCCTGGTCCATTCGTGGGCCGGATAGCCGTGGAAGTTGAGGTGCAGCTGGGCGCCCGACAGCGCCAGCGCCTGGTGGCGGGCGCCGATCTCGTAGACCGGCTCGCCCTGGCCGCATTCCAGGTCGTTGCCGCGCGAGGTATAGCGCGCCGCATGGTGCATATGGCGCGGATTGGCTTCGCACAGGCGCCCATGCAGCGCATAGCCGTCCGGGTTCTCGACCGGGATATAGGCGATGTTGGCGTCGGGATTGGCGAGCAGCCGGCGCACGGCCCGCAACGTTCCGACCGGAGCGGAGGTTTCGTTGGCATGCTGCCCGCTGGTGACGAGAACCGCCGGACGCGAGCCCGCGCGATAGATCCCCGGCACGGGCCGTCCCTCACGGGAAATCCCCTCGAAGGTCTCTCCGGGCAGCGTCGCGAGCTCACGATAGATCTGCGCGAGACCGGGCGCCGCATCGGCCGTCTCGATGTCCTGATCCGGCTTCTCCGGATCCTGCGGCTCACCGAAGGCCCGCAGGGTCACCCGCACATACGCGTCTGCGCTGCCGGCCCGGATATCCGGCACGATCTGACCCGGCTGCACGCTCCTGTCCTCAGGCGGACGGCCGGACCTGCGCTTGAAGAATTCGAGCAGCGAGAAATAGAAATCCTCGTGCAGCGCCTCGCGGGTGCTCATGACCTCGTCGCCGTAATCCAGCGAACGCTCGATGCCCGGGATCGTCACGTCGATGGCTAGGGTTTCCGCATAGGGCTCCGCCTCGGGCCATTCATGGGCTGCAACGCTTGCCATGACCTTCCGATAGACCTGTTCGAACTCGGTCTCGAGCGGCTCGTCGAGGTCCGAGGCGTCGGATCGTCCGGTCACCCTCAGCCAGCCGGTCGGCGTGAGATCCACCTGATCGAGATGGTTGGTGCGCAGGCGGTTCGGCGCGAAAACCTCATGCTCCGCCGCGCGCCCGTCCTGGTATTCGAGCGCGACCTGGTAGGTCAGATCCGCGGGACCGGGCTCGAAGACGGTCTCGACCCCCTCGAGCAAGGCCGCCAGAGGATAAGCCTCGGAGAGGAAGCGCAGCCGATCCGCCTCCTCATGCACGGGATAGCGAATGGCCACGCGCTTCAGGCCGGCCGTGTCGATCTCCTCGAGGAAGGCATGGACGAGCGGCTTGTAGGCGCTGCGGATCCGCGCATGAATACCGGCTCCCGCCAGGTCCGCCTCCGCGGCACGGCGCGCCGCCTCGTCCTCGAACAGCCAGGCCTCGAGCGTCAGGCCGCGATCATTGTTGCCGGTCCAGTCCCGCACCAGGGAATCGAGAGTGCGCGGGATGCGCTCGTCGAGCAATGTGGTCATCGTGATGTCTGTCCTGTCGGATCGAGGAGGTCGCGCAGCCAGTCGCCCAGAAGGTTCAGGCCGAGCACGGTCAACATGATGGCGAGGCCGGGAAACACGCTCACCCACCAGGCCGTCTGCAGATAGGTGCGTCCGTCGGCCAGCATGCCGCCCCAGCTCGGGATCAGCGGATCGACGCCCAGTCCCAGGAACGTGAGGCTGCTTTCGAGAAGGATGTTGTTGGCCACGTTGAGCGTCATCAGGATGACGATGGGTCCCAGCACGTTGGGCAGGATATGGGTGAAGATGATGCGCCCGTTGCCGACCCCGATGGCCCGGGCCGAGAGGATGAACTCCCGGTCCCGCAGCGCCAGCACGGAGCCTCGCACGAGGCGCGCATACTGGACCCATTGCGCGACGACCATGAAGAAGATGATCTTGTCGACGCCGGTTCCGAGAATGGCCAGGAACATGATGGCCAGCAGGATGAACGGGAGCGCCAGCTGGATATCGGCGAAGCGCATCAGCAGGATCTCGGCGATGCCGCGATAGTATCCGGCGACGAGGCCGACGATCGTGCCGACGACGACGGCTCCCATCACCGACAGGACGCCGACCGTGAGCGAGATCCTGCCGCCGACGATCACGCGCGCCAGCACGTCGCGGCCCAGGGGATCGGTCCCGAGGGGATGAGCCAGATCCTGGAACGGCGGCGTGAGACGGGCCATGAGGTCCATGCTCTCGCCGCCGTCGGGAAAGAGAAAGCCGGAGAACAGAACGGCCAGGCCCATGCTCGCCGTGAGCAGGAGACCGAGGACGAGTTCGAGCGACCTGAAGTGTCGGCGCGCCGACGACACAGCTTGAGCGGCAGCCATGGGTTCTACTCCGTCCGGATGCGCGGGTCGATCAGCCCGTAGGCGATGTCGACCAGAAGGTTGATGAGGACGATGAAGAGCGCCAGCACCGTGATGGTGCCCTGGAGCACCGGGTAGTCGCGGTTCGAAATGGCGTCGAAGGCGAGCGTGCCCATGCCGGGCCAGTTGAACACCCGTTCGATGATGACGATGCCGCCGATGAGGCCGCCGAATTGCAGGCCGATATAGGTGACGAGCGGAATGGCGGAATTGCGCAGGGCGTGCTTGTACAGGACGACGCGGTCGCGCAGGCCTTTCGAGCGCGCCACCATGATGTATTGCTGCGAGAGCGTCTCCAGCATGGAGGTGCGCACGAGGCGCACATTGGTGGCCGTGAGGATGATCGCCATGGTGAGCGCCGGCATGACGAAGCTCTCAGGGCCTTCCATGCCGCTCGGCGGCAGGAGGCCGAGCACGATGGAGAACAGCAGCACCATCATGATGGCGAGCCAGAAGTTCGGGAAGGACAGGCCCACCAGCGACAGGATGCGGATCACCTGGTCCGGCCAGCGCCCCCGGTTCACGGCCGCGTAGACGCCGAGCGGCACCGACAGGACGATCGACGCGAGAAGAGACGTGAAGGCCAGAAGGAGCGTGGCCGGGAGGGCGTTGGCGATGAGCATGGAGACAGACGTGCCGCCCATGAAGCTCTTGCCGAAATCTCCCCTCACCATGCCTTCGAGAAAGGCGAGATACTGCACGTAGAACGGCCGCTCGAGCCCGAGCGCCTGGCGGATGTTCTGCAGATCCTGCTCGGTGACGTTGCCGCCGCCCATCAGCATGATTGCGGGATCGCCCGACAGGCGGATCGCGAAGGAGACGATCAAGGTCACCGCAAGGACCACGAAAACGGCCTGCAACAATCGTTTGAGGATGAAGCCCGCCATCCTGAGGTCCTTCTTGCTCTTGGAAAAACGGCCCCGCTCGCGCGGGGCCTTCTTTTATGTTTCGCTCCGGACATGGCCGCGAAGGTCCATGTCCTGGTCGGTCCGTCACTCGACGGTCGTTTCCGTGAAGCGGAAGCGGCGGTCCGCGGGCGCGTCGAAGTTCTTGACCCGCTTGTTGACGCCGTAGAGCGTGTTCTGGTTGTAGAGCGGGATCTCGAGCGCCTGATCGGCCACGTAGCGCGCGACCTCCTGCAGAACCTTCTCACGCTCCTTCACGTCATACATCGTGCGCTGCTTCTCGAGCAGGGCGTTCAGCTTGGGATCGTTGTCGTAGGGGTTCCACTTCTCGCCCGAGTGATACATCAGGTAAGCGGTGTTGTCGTAGTCGAAGGTCCAGCCGCCCCAGGCATTGTGCCAGGCCTCGCCCGTCTTGCCGTTCGGAATGATGTCGTTGAGCAGAACCGGCGGCTCATGCGGCTGCAGCGAGGGCTTGAGGCCGAGCGCCTGGAGGAAGCCGGCTGCCGCCTGCGCGACCTCGCGGAAGGTGGCGTCGTTGCCGCGGAAGTCGATCCGCACCGGCGCGCCGGCCGGCACTTTCGCCTGCTGCAGCATCTGCTTCGCCTTGGCGAGATCGAAGGGCAGAGGCTTCAGGCTCGGATCGTTGCCGAAGGACAGGTCCGACTGGAAGCTCGCGATCGGCTTGGCGTGTCCGAGGAGGACCGCCTTGATGATCGCGTCCCGGTCGATCCCCATGATCAGCGCCTTGCGGACATTCACATCCTTCGTGATGCCGTCACGGGTGTTGAGGCGCAGGGCGACGACGGTCGGGCCGGTGATGCTCAGCAGGCTCAGATTGGGGCTCTTCTCCACGGTCGGAGCGAGGCCGAACGGGATCAGGGTGGCGACGTCGATGCGGCCCGACTGGAGCTCGGCCACCTGGGTGTTCGCCTCCGAGATGAACCGAGTCACGACCTTGTCGAGCTTCGGGGCGCCGCCCCAGTGCTCGGGAAAGGCCTCGAGGGTCAGGCTGACCTTCGGGCTGTATTCCGCGAACTTGAACGGCCCGGTGCCGACCGGGTTCATGTTGAAATAGGCGTCACCCTTCTCCTGGATGTATCGGGGCGGCACGATCATGCCGCCATAGCCGGCGAGCTTCGTGAGCAGAACGGGATCCGGCTGCTTCATGACGAAATCGACGGTCGAATCGTCGACGACCTCCACATGGTCGATGGTGTTGTAGTTGGACTGCTGCGGCCCCTTCCTGCCCTCCTCGCCGAGGAGACGGTCGAAGGTGAACTTCACGGCCGCCGCATTGAACGGCTCGCCGTTGTGGAACTTCACGTTCTGGCGCAGCTTGAAGCGGATGCGGCTGTTGTTGTCGAGGAACTCCCACGATGTCGCGAGGCCGGGCTTGAGCTTCATGTCGGCGCCGCGAGCCGTGAGGCCGTCGAAGATGTTGTTGGCGGCCGACGACCAATCGACCAGGAAGGTGTCGATGGGGTCCCAGCTGCCAGGATCGATGGCGACGGCCGTGGTCAGCGTTCCGGCCGCCTGAGCTCCGGACGCCATCAGCGGCGCCGCGGCGACTGCGGCCATCAGGCCCAGCGCCTTCAGGGTGGTCGAGAATGTCATCGTGATGTCTCCTCTGGAAAATCGTCTCTCACGCGGCCCCGCGAAGCGGATCGGACTCGATCGCCACCCAATGTCCGGGTTCGACCTCGCGCATGCGGTGAATGGCGGGCTCCTGCCCGACCGGGCGCACGGGGCTCGGGATCTCTCCCTCGATCCGGGTCTTGGCCCGCTCGCGCTGCGGATCGGCAATGGGCACGGCCGAGAGCAGCTTGCGGGTATAGGAATGCTGCGGGTTCTCGAAGATCGCCTGGCGCGATCCGAGCTCGACGATCTGACCGAGATACATCACCGCGACCCGGTGGCTGATCTTCTCCACCACGGCCATGTCGTGGGTGATGAAAAGGTAGGAGAGCCGCTTTCTCTCCTGAAGCTCCATGAGCAGATTGACGATCTGCGCCTGGATCGACACGTCGAGGGCGGACACGGATTCGTCCGCGATCACGAGCTTCGGATTGCTCGCGAGCGCCCGCGCGATGCAGATGCGCTGACGCTGGCCGCCCGAGAATTCATGCGGGTAGCGCCTGGCATGCTGCGGCTGCAGGCCGACCTGCTCCAGCAATTCGTGGACCCGCCGCTCGCGCTCCCTCCGGTCGTTGATCAGGCCATGGACGATGATGGGCTCGGCGATGCTGTAGCCGACGGTGTGACGCGGATCGAGCGAGGCGAAGGGGTCCTGGAAGATGTACTGGATCTCCTGGCGCAGGCGCCGGCGCTCACCCTGGCTCATGGCCGCCATGTCGCGCCCGTCGAAGCGCACGGTTCCGCCGGTCGGCTCGACGAGCTGCTGCAGGGTGCGCCCGATGGTGGACTTGCCGCTGCCGGACTCACCCACCAGCGCCAGGGTCTCGCCGGGATAGATGTCGAAGCTCACCTCTTCGACCGCATGGACCCGGTGGGTCACGCGCCCGAAGAAGGTCTTGCCCACGTCGAAGCGTGTGGTGAGCTTGTCCACCTGCAGGATCGGCTTCGTGTAATCGGCCGTATTCTGCTCGTGCGTATCGCCGACCGCCTTGGCGACGCCGCCGTCCATCACCATCACGGGGGTGCGCTTGGGCAAGGGCTGCCCTGTGAGGCTGCCCAGGCGCGGCACGGCGGAAAGAAGGGCCCTGGTATAGGGATGCCGGGGTGCGGCGAAGATGTCGCGCACCGGCGCCTGCTCCACCTTCTCGCCCTTCCACATGACCACCACGTCGTCGGCCATCTCGGCCACCACGCCCATGTCGTGCGTGATGAAGATGACGGCGGTGCCCATCTCCTGCTGCAGGTCGCGGATGATGTTGAGGATCTGCGCCTGGATGGTCACGTCGAGCGCGGTCGTCGGCTCGTCGGCGATCAGGAGCTTCGGGTTGCAGGCGAGCGCCATGGCGATCATGACGCGCTGGCGCATGCCGCCCGAGAGCTGGTGCGGATAGCGGTCGAGCAGCTTGTCCGCATCGGGCAGGCGCACCTTCTGGAGCAGCTCCTTGGCCCGCAGACGGGCGTCCCTCCCGTTCAAACCCTGATGCAGGATGAGAGTCTCGGAGATCTGATTGCCGATCGTGAAGACGGGGTTGAGCGACGTCATCGGCTCCTGGAAGATCATCGCGATGTCGTTGCCGCGGATCTCCCGAAGCCGGCTGTCGGAGGCCTTGACGAGATCGATCGCTTCGCCCCCGTCGGGGCGGAACAGCACCTGCCCTCCAGTGATGCGCCCGCCCGTGTAGTCGGTCAGGCGCATGATCGCCAGGGAGGTGACGGATTTTCCCGATCCCGACTCGCCCACCACCGCCAGGGTTCTGCCGGGCCGCACGTTGAAGCTGACATCCCTGACGGCTTTGAAGGCTCCGTTGCCCGTGCCGAACTCCACCGACAGGGAGCGAACCGACAGGAGAGCTTGGTCCTGAGACCTACGATTGGCAGTATCCGACATCCATCCACGCTCGTGAGCCGGCCCTGACCCAGCGGAAGGCCTAGCCAGTACCTTTATGATACCTGTCATCCATCACAGTTCCCGAACGGGTCCGTCAAGCACTGTTTGCGTCAGATCAGGCCATCGCAGGGATCATAGATCGGAGCCACTGGGAAATGCCAGCGCGCTTGTTACGTCGTTACCCATTCGCCGCCGCGCATGAGGGGTTCGGCCCGCCCGTCCTGGGTGATGCCGTCCACGTCCACCTGGTCGGAGCCGATCATCCAGTCGATATGGATCAGGCTCTTGTTGGAGCCGTGGGAGGCGAGTTCCTCCTCGCTCATCGTTCCGCCGTTGCGGATGCACTTGCTGTAGGCCTGGCCAAGGGCGATGTGGCTGGAGGCATTCTCGTCGAACAGGGTGTTGAAGAAGAGAAGGCCGCTCCGAGAGATCGGCGACGAGAACGGCACCAGCGCCACTTCCCCGAGGCGGCGCGCGCCCTCGTCGGTATCGAGCACCTTGTTCAGCACCGCCTCTCCCGTGCGCGCCTTGCTCTCGACGATGCGGCCGGCCTCGAACCGGACCTGGATGTCCTGGATGAGGGTGCCGTTGTAGGACAGCGGCTTGGTGCTGGACACGATGCCCTCCACCCGGTCCTTGTGCGGCGTGGTGAAGACCTCCTCGGTCGGGATGTTGGCGTTGCACACGACGCCGTTCTTCGCCCGGGTCGAGCCCCCGTTCCACTCGTGCCCGTCCGCGAGACCCACGCGGAGATCCGTGCCGGGGCCGCGGAAGTGAAGCGCCGCGTAATTCTTCTCGTTCAGCGTCCGGGTGCGCGCCTGCAGGGTCGCGTTGTGGGTTTCCCACGCGGCGATGGGATCCGGCGTATCGACCCGGGAGGCCGAGAAGATCGCCTGCCAGAGCTTGGCCACGGCCACCTCTTCCGGGTCGTCCGGGAACACCGTCCTGGCCCAGGCGGGTGTCGCGGCGGACACGATGGTCCAGTTGATGTCGAATCCCGCGATCATGTTGAGCGCTGGCATATAGGCCTTGGAGCGGGCCCGGTTGGCGCGCGAGACCTTTTCCGGATCCTCCTTGGCGAGCAGCGACGGATCCTCGCCCACGATGGCCAGCCGGGCAGCGCCATTTTTGTAGGCCGCCGCCATGCCCTCGTAGAGCCAGGCCGGAGCCGTGTCGAAGCTCTCGTCCCGGCCATTCCGGAAGCGCAGGAGCGCGCTTTCCTCGTCGGAGAAGATCGTGGTGACCAGGGAAGCGCCGGCCTTGTAGGCGTGCTCCGTGATGCGCCGCACCAGGGCGACCGCATCGAGAGGCCCGGTCACGACCAGTTCCTGGCCCGGCTTCAGCCCCAATCCGACCCGGACGGCGACTTCCCCCAGACGATCGAGAAGCTTGGCGTGGGACGCGGCATCGGTCGGATTCCGGAATTGTTCGTTCATGGTCTTGGGCTCTCGAAGCAGAAATGATGGCCGGAGAGGCTACACGGCTCAGACGCCGGCGCAACCTCGATGGGGAAAAATCTCATGAATGCGGTGGCTTGACCGCGCCGAGAACCTCGGGATCGAAAGCGATGCTCTTGATGATGGCATGGACGGACATGCCCGGCCTCAGGCCAAGCTCCGCGACCGACTTGCGGGTCACGCGCGCCACGAGGCCGTCGCCGCCGCAATCCAACTGCACATCGACACTCGCCTCCTCGGAGTCCTCGATCGAGGAAACAAGTCCGGGCAGGACGTTCAGGGCGCTCATTCCCGCCGGCCTGTGCAGAGACAGCATGATGTCGCGAGCACGCAGGCGCACGCGCAGGACCGTTCCGACAGGATGGTTCAGGCGCGGCACCGTCAAGGTTCCGGCTCTGGCCTGCAGGACCGTGAGAGCAAAGGGATCCTCGTGCCGCAGCACCCGGGCGTCGATCAGCGCACCCGCTTCGGCGAGGCCCATAGGCACGAAGAGATGGGAATGCCGGAGGATCTCCGAGGCGGGCCCCGCTGCCGTCACACGCCCCTCGGACAGGACGACCACGGCGGTGGCGAGCCTTGCGATCTCGGCCACGGAATGGCTCACCAGGACGATCGGCACCCCGCCTTCGTCGCGCAGCCGCTCGAGATAGGGATAGATCTCGGCCTTTCGCGCCTCGTCGAGGGAGGCCAGCGGTTCATCCATGAGCAGCAAGCGCGGATCCGCCAGAAGGGCCCGCCCGATGGCGATGCGCTGCTTCTCGCCGCCCGACAATGTGGACGGCCGCCTCTCGAGCAGATGGCCGATGCCGAGAAGGTCGACGACTCCGTCGAAGCTCGTCTTCCTCTGCTGCCTGGGCGTGAACCAGCGCCCGAAGAGCAGGTTCTGCCGTACGGTGAGATGCGGGAAGAGACGTCCCTCCTGGAAGACGTAGCCGATCCGCCGGCGGTGCTTGGGAACGAAGATGCCCTGCGCCGTATCGACGAGCACCTGTCCCTGCACGGCGACCCGCCCCTGCTCAGGCCGGATGAGCCCGCCGATCGCATTCACGATGGTCGTCTTGCCGGAGCCCGACGGACCGAACAGCGCGGTGAGCTTTCCGTCCGATCGGAAGCGTGCGTCCAGGACAAATCCACCCAGCTCGTGCCGGACGTCGACATCGAGACTCATGACGCGTGAGCCCGCCGTCCGACCCGTCGCGCCAGCCATTCGGAGCTCCAGAGCGCCGCAACCGAGATGGCGACGGACACGAGAGTCAGCCGCATCGCGCCGCCCTCGCCTCCCGGCACCTGCGTGAAGGCATAGATGGCCGTCGGGATGGTCTGCGTCTCGCCCGGGATGTTGGACACGAAGGTGATGGTCGCGCCGAACTCGCCCATCGCCTTCGCGAAGGACAGGACCATACCGGCGATGATGCCCGGCAGGATCAGCGGCAGCGTCACGGCGGCGAAGACCCACACGGGATGGGCGCCCAGGGTGCCGGCTGCGTCCTCGAGCCTGCGGTCGACCGATGCGATGGACAGGCGGATCGCACGCACCAGCAGCGGGAAACCCATGACCGCGCAGGCGAGCGCCGCCCCCGTCCAGCGGAAGGACAGGACGATGCCGAACTGCTCGGCGAGAAACGCCCCGATGGGTCCGCGCCGCCCGAACCCGATGAGCAGGAACCAGCCGACGACCACCGGTGGCAAAACGAGGGGCAGGTGTACCATCACGTCAAGAGCCTGCCGGCCCCAGAAACGCCCGCGCTCGAGCAGCAACGCGATCGCGATTCCCGGCACGAGGCTCGCCGTCATAGCCACGAAGGCGACCTTCAGGCTGAGACGGACGGCCGTCCATTCTTCCGGGGAGAGCCAGTCGGTCACGAACCGGAGGCCGCCTTGCCGACGACCGTGAAGCCCTGCCGGTCGAAGAAGGGCCTGGCCTTCTCCGTGCGCAGAAAGGCAAGGAACGCCGCGGCGTCGGGATGGGTCGAGTCCGTCGTGAGCGCTACCGGGTAGACGATCGGCGGATGGCTCTCTTCCGGGAATGTCGCGACGATGCTCACGTTGGGATCGGCAACGGCATCGGTCTTGTAGACGATCCCGAGCGGTGCCTCGCCGCGGGAGACGAGCAGGAGAGCGGCCCGGACATTGTCGGCCTGCGCGACCTTGTCCTTCACGCCGGCCCACGCCCCGAGAGACTCGAGCGCCGCCCTGCCGTACTTGCCGGCCGGCACCGCATCCACGTGCCCCATGGCCAGGCGGTTGCTGCCGAGGATGGATGCGAGATCGATTCCGGGCCGGAGCGCGACCTGTATCGGCGAGCCCTTGGGCGCAATGAGGACCAGGGAATTGCCGAGCAGGCTGACCCGGCTCTCGGGCTTGATCAGTCCCCGGGAGGCTGCGTAATCCATCCAGTCCAGGTCGGCCGAGAAGAAGAGATCGGCCGGTGCGCCGGCCTCGATCTGCTTGGCCAGGACGTTGCTGGCGGCATAGGAGACCGTGACCCGCTTCCCGGTCTCCCGCGTCCAGGCGGCGCTTGCGTCATCGAGGGCATTCTTCAGGCTGGCCGCCGCGAACACCACCACGTCCCGGGTCTCCGCTCCCGCTCCGCCAGCCAGCGCGAACATGGCGCCGAACATGGCGAGAAGACCGAAGAGGCCCACCGTCGCAAGCCTCCCGGTCGAATGTCGTGCCGAACGCATCTCGTTCCTCCCGGCTGGGATGTCCTGATTGGTGCAGGCATCCTACCGATCCTCGACCGGCCATCAAGCCGGTCGACGGCGCGCCGACGGCTTCTTCACGCTGGATCGGATCAGCCGGTAGCCGAGCAGCACGGCGACGATGGCCGCATAGACGATCGGCTCGGGCGGCCAGGATTTGACCACAAGCAGGAAATGAAGCGCCGCCCCGATGGCCGCCGCGTAGACGAGGCGATGCAGCTTCGCCCAGGCCTGTCCGCCCATGCGCCGGATCGCGGCGTTGTTGGAGGTGACGGCCAGAGGCACGAGAATCACGAACGTCGCCATGCCGATGGTGATGTAGGGCCGCTTCACGATGTCGGCCACGATGGCCGGGAGATCGAGCCCTTGGTCGAGCACCAGATAGGTGAGGAGGTGCAGAGCGGCGTAATAGAAGGCGAGCAGCCCCAGAGCCCTGCGGTAGCGCAGCAGGTTGATGCTGAACAGCTGGCGCAGGGGCGTGATCGCCAGGGTGGCGATCAGGAAGCGCAGCGCCCAGAGGCCGAGACCCTGCTCCAGGTAGCGCATCGGATCGGCTCCGAGCCGATCCGTGACGCCCGCATAGAACAGCCACACGGCCGGGATGAAGCCGACGAGATACACGGCGATCTTCGGCACCTGGGGCAAGGCGAAGCCTTTCTTCTCGCCCTGAACGGAGGCTCGTCCCGCCATCAGTAGAATTTCCGCAGGTCCATGCCGGTATAGAGGCTGGCCACCTGGTCGGCATAGCCGTTGAACATGAGTGTCGGACGGCGTTTCACGAACAGCCCGCCCTCCCCGATGCGCCGCTCGGTGGCCTGGCTCCAGCGCGGGTGGTCAACGCTCGGGTTCACGTTCGCATAGAAGCCGTATTCGCCAGGAGCCTGCCTGCTCCAGGACGTCTCGGGCTGCTTCTCGACGAAGCTGATCCGGGTGATCGACTTGATGCCCTTGAACCCGTATTTCCACGGAACGACCAGCCGGATCGGCGCGCCGTTCTGGTTCGGCAGGGTCTCGCCGTAGAGACCCACGGCCAGGATGGCCAGGGGGTTCATGGCCTCGTCGAGGCGCAGACCCTCCACATAGGGCCAATCGAGCACCGGGAACATGGATTGGACCCCGGACATCTCCTCGGGGCGATACGCAGTCTCGAAGGCGACGTATTTCGCGCTGCCCAAGGGCTCCACCCGCTTGATCAGGTCCGCCAGCGGGAACCCGACCCAGGGGATGACCATCGACCACCCTTCGACGCAGCGCATGCGGTAGATGCGCTCCTCCAGGGCCGCCGACTTGATGAGTTCCTCGACGGCGAACGAGGCCGGCTTGCCCACCATCCCGTCGACCTTGACGGTCCAGGGCGAGGTCTTGAGGGTGCCGGCATTCGCCGCGGGATCCTCCTTGCCGGTGCCGAACTCGTAGTAGTTGTTGTAGCTCGTGACGTCCTCGCGGCTGGTCTTCTTCTCGTCCGTGGAGAAGGGACTCTTGGCGGCCGACAGGGGCGCGGCCTCCAGGCCCAGCGGCAGGGCCGCGGACAAGGCCAGACCGGCGGCCCCGGCCATCCATTGGCGGCGGTTGAGATAGACCTCCCGGGGGGTGATCTCGGAGGGCAGGACATCGGCAGGGCGGCGGATCAGCACGGCATCACCTCGTTGGGAACCCATTGTGAATGGGTACACCCGAGAACGCCAGAGGTGCTCTCACGTTTGCGTTACAAGCTATCTTTTTCCGGTGGCCTGGACGAATTTCCGCGTGATCTCGCGCGGGTTGGTGATCGCGGTGCCGACCACCACCGCATGAGCCCCTCGCCTGAAGGCTTCCGCAACAAGATCCGGCGTATCGAAGCGCCCTTCGGCCACGACAGGAACCGGGAGTTCGGCCACGAGAGCCGACAGGAGCTCCAGATCCGGCCCCTCGGACTTTCGCGAGGCCGTCTCGTCCGTGTAGCCGGACAGCGTCGTCGCCACATAGGTGGCGCCGGCCGCATGGGCAGCGCGCCCCTCCTCCAGGGTGGCGATATCGGCGAAGACCTCTCGGCCGAGATCGGTGCGGATGCGGTCGATCAACCGCGCCACCGGCTCGCCGTCACGGGCGCGCGGGGTGGCATCGAGGCCGATGATGTCGGCCCCGGCCTTTGCGATCTGGGCCGCCTGCGCGAAGCCGGGCGTGATGTAGACCGGGAAGCGGTCGTCCCACACCTTGGCGATCCCGATGATCGGAAGCCCGGTCACGGCGCGGATCGCCGCGACATCGCCCTCGCCGTTGGCGCGGATGCCCTTGGCACCGCCCGCCTCCGCCGCCTGCGCCATGGCGGACATGTAGACCGGGCCGTGCAGCGGGTTGTCGGCACGGGCCTGGCAGGAGACGACGAGAGCGCCTTTCGGGATCAGCATGTCGGCTCCTACTTCACGGCCCCGGCCGTCATGCCCTGGATGAACTGGCGCGACAGGGCGATATAGAGAAGCGTGATGGGCGCCGCCGCGATGGTGAGGCCGGCGAACAGCATGCCCCAGTCGGTGGTGTACTCGCCCATGAAGGTGGTCAGCCCCTGCGGCAGGGTCTTGCGGGCATCGGTCTGGATGAAGACGAGCGGGAAGAAGAAGTCGTTCCAGATCGGCACCGCATTCTGGATGGCGGCGATCGCCATGGGCGGACGCGCCAGCGGCAGCATGACCGACCACATGATGCGGGGCTCCGAGGCGCCGTCGATGCGCGCCGCATCCTCGAGCTCCGCCGGCAGGGTGCGCAGGAACCCCGCCATGATGAACACGGTCGAGGGCAGGCCGATGGCCGTATAGGTGACGATCAGGCTCCAGCGGCTGTCGAGAAGCCCGAGATCCCGCAGGAGGATGAAGAGCGGGATGACGGCGAGCTTCAGGGGCAGCATCAGCCCGGCCAGGAAGAACAGCAGGATGAAGGTGTTGGTGCGCGACTCGTAGCGCGCCACCGCATAGCCCGCCATGGTGCCGAGCACCAGGATCAGGAGGATCGACGTGCCGGTCACCAGGACCGAGTTGACGAAATAGACCGGCATCGCGGTTTCGCCGAGCACCTTGGCGAAGTTCCCGATCTGCGTGAAATCCGGCAGGGCGAAGGGATGCTCGAAGATCTCGCCCGTCGTCTTGAAGGCGGACAGCACCATCACGACGACGGGATAGAGCATGATGAAGGAGTTCGCGATCAGGATGACCTGAGCGAGCAGGACGAACGGGATGGCCTGGCGGGTTGCCGGCGTATCGGACGTGACGGCGGTCAAAACTGGATCTCCCGACGGCGCAGCCACAGGGTCAGCATGGACGCGAAGACGACGATGAACAGGAACAGGAGCGTGGCGAGCGCGGAGCCCATGCCGAAATTCTGGATGCTGGCGCTCTGGTTGCCGAAAGCCGTGCGATAGAAGACGAGGCCCAGCACGTCGGTGGAGCCGAAGGGCGAGCCGTCGAGCCCCACCATCACGTAAGGGATCTCGAACCAGTTGAAGGCGCCGATGAAGAGCAGGGTGAACAGGATGGTGGTGCTCGGCGCCACCAGGGGCCACACGATGGTCTTGAGAAGCTGCCACTCGTTGGTGCCGTCGAGCCGGGCCGCCTCGATGACCTCCGGGGGAATGCGCTGCATGCCGGCGAGATAGACGAGCGCCGGGAAGCCCACGAAATGCCAGGCATTGGCGAGGATCAGCGCCCCGAGCGCCGTGGAGGAATTGCCGAGCCAGGGCTTGGCCCATGCATCGAGACCCAGGGAATACAGAGCCTGATTGATGATGCCGAAATTGGGGTTCAGGAAGAGCTTCCACAGGAAGCCGACGATGATGGTCGAGAGCACCACCGGGACGAAGATCGCGATGCGGTGGAAGCGGAAGCCGAACGGTTCCTTGTAGAGAAGCCAGGCCAGGAGGAACCCGCCGCCGTTCTGGATGATCATCAGGGCGACGAGCGCATAGACGTTGTGCAGGAAGGCGTTCCAGACCACGGGCGCCATGGTGGCGCCGAACAGCACCTCCCTGAAATTCTTCAGGCCGACGAACTCGCCGCGCGCCAGTCCCTGCCATTCGTAGAACGCATAGGCGAAGGCCGACAGGATGGGATAGACCACGAACAGCGACATGAACACGATGGGCGGGACGACGAGGAACGCCACCCATAACCGGTGCTTCAGCGTGCGGGGCTGCTGGCGCGAGACATGCATGGAATCAAATGCCTTCAGGATGGGCGGCGGGCGATGAAGCCCGCCGCCCTTCGTCGGAACCTTACTTCTGGAACGGCTTGTAATAGGTCGCGATGCCCTTGTTGATCTCGGCCGCGGCCTGCTCAGGACTCTGCTGACCGGCGAGCATCTTCTGCACGTTCGACTGCAGAAGCACCGAGCCGCTCGGCTCCTGGTAGCGGAAGCGCACGAGCATCAGATAGGACATGGAGTTCTCGGCGAGCTTCGCCACCTCCTGCGTGATCGGATCCTCGATCTTGATGCCCTTGATCGGCGAGAGGTTCTTGAGCGTGTTGGTGAAGGCGGTGCCGTATTCGGGGGTCGCCAGGAAGCGCACGAACTTGAGCGCGGCGTCCTTCTTCTCGGTCTTGGCGTTCACCGCATATCCGCCATCGTAATAGGTGGCGATTAGCGCCTGGTCGCCCGCCTTCAGGACCGGAGCGGGAAACACGCCGAGATCCAGCGTGGGGTTCTGGTTCTTGAAGTTCGCCACCTCGTAGGAGCCGCCCGCGAACATGGCCGCGCGGCCCGCCACGAAGAGCTGCTGAGACGACGGATAATCGACGCCGGTGAAGTTCGGCGCGAAATATTGGCTGATGTCCTTCAGCTTGGCGAGGGCATTGACGAAACGCGGGTCGGTGAAGTTGGCCTTGCCGGACACGATGTCTGCCTCGAACTCCTTGCCCAGCATGGAGGAGAGCAGTCCGCCGACGATGGTCTCGTTCTGCCAGGCCGTCGCCGTCCCGTTGGAGAACGGGTTGATGTTCTTGGCCTTGAGCGCCTGGGCAAGCGCCATCATCTCGTCCCAGGTCTTCGGCGGATTGAGGCCGTTATCCTTGAGGATCTTCTTGTTGTAGACGACGAGCTGCGCCTGCATGGCGAAGGGAACCGCGTACACCTTGCCGTCCGAGCGCAGGGTCTCGGCCGCGAGCGCCGGCTCCGGGAAGTTCGCCAGTTCCGGCACGTTCTGCTGATCCAGGGCGAGCAGGTAGCCGGGGGTCGCGATGGTCTCCAGGTTGCCGTAGGCGCGGACCTGGATCACGTCCGGGCCGCGGCCGGCCGCGAGCGCCGTGGAGAGGATCGTCTGATAGTTCTCGGGCGCATAGGTCTCGAACTTCACCGTGATGCCCGGCTCCTTGGCCTGGAACTTCTTGATGATGTCCTGGTAGAAGGCCTTGTCTTCCTGGCGCCAGCTCCAGAAGGTGAGCTCGGTCTGGGCCATGGCGGCGGTGCCGGAAAGAAGCATGCTGCCGGCGGCGGCAGCCATCAGAATGCGTCGGGTCAGCGTCATTGTCGGTTCCCTCATTGTTGAAGTCCTTGTCCTCCCACCGCGGGGCATGATCCTCGATCATGCCTCACGGGATTTCTTCAGCCATACGGCTCGGCTGCGATAACGAGAAACGTCGCGTCGTCATGGGTTTTAACACGCGGATAGGTGCCTGCCATGAGGTCGCTCCGCTCCCTGTCGCGCAATTCCTGCAACAGATCAGCGCCCCGGCCGGCGGCCAGCCGGGCATGAAGGGTGCGGTCCGAATAGGCTTCGAACACATCGACGAGACGCATGAAACCGTCGGTTGCAAGCACGATGGGGTCGCCCGATTTGACCTGAGCGTCGAAACGCAGGGCCTGTCCGGCCCAGGGCCGCAACGGGTTCACCACCCAGTAGCCGTCGGGCCGGTTGAGCCGGGCGCGGTTTTCGAGGATCTGGCGTCTTGCGGCCTCCGGAATGGAGCCGGGCGCATGCTCGCGGGCGCCGAGGGCCGCCAGCGTCTTCCTCTCGAACGGCTTCGCCCGTTCGTCGCTCCAGCGCACGATCCCCTGTTCGGTCGGCACCAGGGCGATCACGTCGCCCAGGAAGCGGCCATGGATGTCGATCCGCCCGTCCCTCCCCGACCGGGCCTCGATCAGGCCGAGGCAGGCGGAAGGGGCATGGTGATCGTCGACGGTCCGGACATGGGCGGTGGCCCCCTGGAAGGCCGCGGAAACTTCGGGTTCGAGGCGGTTCAGGATCGAGTCGGCGCTTCCTTCCGCGGCGAGACCCGTGAGCCTGTCGCCGACCAGGCCGGCGAGCCACGCGGCATCGCTGCCCGCGGAGGTGAGCTGCTCCTCGGACAGGCCGGTCGCACCGTCGATCACCCAGGCGAAAGGCCCGGACAGGCCGATCCCGTCCTCGTTGACACGGGAGCCTGGCAGGGACAGCCGGTCCAAAGGCCGGAAGCGGGGGATGGGGCTGGTCTCGTTCACGGCTTAACTGGTCTCATATTGGTTGCCTGCTGTCCATACTGGTCTTAACGGCTTTTAACATCCTTCCGGAGGATCAAAGGCCTTGCTCCGGATCGGTTTGATCGAATCCTGGGCTTGGGCGTTAGTGCTTTGATGAACCCTGAGGCGAAGGGACAGCCATGGTCACCCTGGAGATCGACGGCAAGGCGACTGCCGTGACGAACGCGGACGAGGATCAAGCCCGCGAACTCTTTCTCAGCGAGAGCTTTAAAGATGACCTAAAGTCGTTTAAGAGCGAGGGCCGCTCCCTCTGGGACGGCTCAGCTGCCTTGACGACACGGCCCGCATCGGAACACGAGATCGATGCCTTCTACGAAGCCCTGGACGAAGAGGACGAGGTCGACGAAGACGACGAAGACTATGACGACGACCTCGATATCGATGTCGTGTTCCTGGTGTCCATCGACGAAATTGACGACGCCGCTGCCTCCGGCTGATCATCCTTACCGGAGCCCTCGCAGGCTCCCCAGACACGGTTCAGCCTTATTCACATGCCTTTTCCCAAGACCAACCCCAGCCTCGAGCGCGCCCTTTCCGACCGAGGCTACAACGATCCGACGCCCGTCCAGGCTGCCGTGCTGCAGCCGGACGCTCTCGATCGCGACCTCCTCGTGTCGGCCCAGACCGGCTCCGGCAAGACTGTGGCCTACGGCCTCGCCATGGCGTCGACCCTGCTGGGCGACAGCGAGCGTTTCGAAACCCCGCGCGAGCCGCTGGCTCTGATCATCGCCCCGACCCGCGAGCTTGCTCTCCAGGTCAACCGGGAACTCATCTGGCTCTACGGGCCGGCCGGCGCGCGGGTCGTCTCCTGCGTCGGCGGCATGGACGTGCGCCGGGAGCAGCGGGCGCTCGACGATGGCTGCCATATCGTGGTCGGCACCCCGGGTCGCCTGCGCGACCACCTGGAGCGCGGCCGCCTCGACACATCGAAGATGCGCGTCGTGGTGCTCGACGAAGCCGACGAGATGCTCGATCTCGGGTTTCGGGAGGACCTGGAGTTCATCCTGGATGCGACCCCGGAGGAGCGCCGCACGCTCCTGTTCTCCGCCACGCTGCCCAAGAACATCGTCGCCCTGGCCCGGCGCTATCAGCGCGAGGCCCATCGTGTCGATACGCTGGTGGAGAACGAACCGCACGGGGACATCGAGTACCGCGCCCTCCGGATCGCGCCCAACGAGGTGGAGCACGCGGTCGTCAACGTGCTGCGCTTCTACGAGAGCCGCGGCGCCATGGTGTTCTGCCACACCCGCGAGGCCGTGCGACACCTGCATGCCAGCCTGATCGAGCGCGGCTTCGCGGCCGTTGCCCTCTCGGGCGAACTGACCCAGAACGAGCGCAGCAACGCCCTTCAGTCCCTGCGCGACGGGCGTGCCCGCGTCTGCGTCGCCACCGACGTGGCGGCCCGCGGCATCGACCTTCCGGATCTCGGCCTCGTGATCCATTTCGATCTGCCCAATGATCACGAGACGCTCCTGCACCGCAGCGGCCGCACGGGCCGTGCAGGCCGCAAGGGCGTCTGCGTGATGCTCGTGCCCTACACGCGCCGCCGCAAGGCCGAGCGTCTCGTCGACATGGCGGGCGTCGACGTGACCTGGGCCGGTCCGCCATCGGCCGACGAGATCCGCCTGCGGGACCGGGATCGGCTGATGCAGGACCCGATCTTCTCGGAAGAGACGACCGAAGAGGATCTCGCCATGGCGCGGGCGCTCCTGGCGCAACGTTCGGCCGAGGAGATCGCAAACGCCCTGGTACGCTTCCATCGCGCGCGCCTGCCCGAACCGGAAGAGATCGTCGATACGGGTCCCGACCGCGAGCCCCGTCAGCGCAAGGACAAGCGTGAGCGGCAGGAAGAGCGCCTGCGCGGCTTCAAGGACAAGGGACGGGATTCATCCGAGGGCGGATTCGAGCGCTCGTCCGAGGACATGGTGTGGTTCCGCATGAGCGTCGGGCGGCGCAACAACGCCGACCCCCGCTGGCTGCTGCCGATCATCTGCCGCCTGGGCCATGTGACGAAGAAGGAGATCGGCTCGATCAAGATCTTCGACCGTGAGACCAAGTTCGAGATCGTCAAGTCACACGCGCCGAAATTCGCTTCCGCCGTGCGCAAGACGAACGACGAGGATATCCGCATCGAGCCGGCCGATGCCGGACCGGGCAAACTCCGCGACACGAAGCCCCGCGATGGCAAGCCGTGGGACCGGCCGAAGGGCCATGGCCCCAAGGACAGGGGCGGCCCTCCCCCGCACAAGAAGAAGGACAGCCGGGGCCCCAAGGACGGCAAGCGCGCGAAGACCAAGGAGCGCTCGTCGGACAAGCGCCCCTGACGACGCGATCGGAACGGGCCGGGGCCGCCCAAATCCCTGGCCTGTTGCAGGAGAGTCGATCGCCGCGAGGACGACACGCTTCGGATTTCCCCTCCTCCGATGAGACGCCACCCGCGTGGCGTTCAGGCCCCCGGCATCGATCCCTATCCAGAAAAGCCAAGCTTGCATCTTCGTCGTGCCGACATCCGACCGTTGATGCTGCATTGCAGCAAAGGTATTGTGCGACGCAACATTGCCCACATATGGTGAGTTGGTTTCAGGACAACTCCTTACCCGGAAGGGCCCATGACAATGCAACGCTTAGGGACGATGATTCGGCAGCTGGCCCGTTACCGCCGCCAGTGGGAAACCGTAATGAAGGCGTCGAACGCCGCCGCCACCGCGTTCGATGCCACGCCGGTGCCGAGCCGGCTGACCGAGATCACGGGTTTCGGCTCCAATCCCGGCAATCTCCGGATGTTGACCTACGTTCCGGACCATACCCCTGCCTCCCCGGCTCTCGTGGTCGTCCTGCATGGATGCACGCAGACCGCAGCCGGGTACGATCACGGGTCGGGCTGGTCCGCGCTCGCGGATCGCTACGGCTTCCTCGTGCTCTACGCCGAACAGCAGGACGCCAATAACCCGAAGCGCTGCTTCAACTGGTTTCAAGCCGGCGACATCGAGCGCGACGGCGGCGAAGCCCTCTCGATCCGCCAGATGGTCGAGCATGCCGTTCGACAGCACGGCGTGGATCGCGGCCGCATTTTCGTCACCGGCCTGTCGGCTGGCGGCGCCATGACATCGACCATGCTGGCGGCTTACCCGGATGTTTTCGCCGGCGGGGCCATCATCGCGGGGCTTCCCTATCGCTGCGCGACCAGCGTTCCGGAAGCCTTCGAGTGCATGTTCCAGGGTCAGACGCGCTCGGCGGACGAATGGGGCGACCTCGTGCGTGGCGCTTCGTCCCACCGAGGGCCCTGGCCCAAAGTCTCGGTGTGGCACGGCAGTGCCGACGCGACGGTCAAGCCGATGAATGCGGGCGAGATCATCAAGCAGTGGACGAACGTCCACGGCGTGCCGGCTGCCCCGGGTCGCAGCGATACCGTGGATGGATACCCGCGCCGCGCCTGGACCGATGCGGCGGGGAACGAGATCATCGAGGAATACGTCATCACCGGCATGGCGCATGGAACACCCTTGGCGGTCGGCAACGACGAGAACAGCTATGGAGCAACCGGTCCTTTCCTTCTCGACGTGGGTATTTCCTCGAGTTACCGGATTGCCGCCTTCTGGGGATTGACGGAGCCGTTCGAGGCTAGGGCCGGGCTTCGGCCCGAGGCCCGCGAGACCCGCGAGACCCCGAAGGTCGTGGAAGCGGCTCCTCGACCGTTCCAGGCTGCACCGGGAGCCCTGAAGCAGGATGCGGCCGCCCGCAAGCCGCAGCAGGACGGACCATCGGCTTCCTCGCCACTCGACATCGGCGCCGTGATCACGAAGGCCCTCAGGGCGGCGGGACTGATGAAGTGAGGCCTGGCGATCGAGGATAGCCTCACGGCCTCTCGCGCATCGTGCGGACCCGGCAGGTCACAGACGTGGCCCGAACGATGCGCCAGCCAAGGGTGGAGCATCGATCCCAAACCCGGGCCCCCTTTTCACGTCCGATGCTCGAGGCCCGCGCCACTCACGGACAGGATCGAAACGCTCTCCCGTCATGGCCAGCCGGCCATCCCGATCCGGTGAGGCAAGGCGTTCCCAACAATCGGGATCACCGGGACAAGCCCGGTGATGACGTGGAGGATGATCCTCGCTGTGGCGTGACCTTTCCCACGTCATGGCCCCCTCCGCCCTTCCTGCCCCCCTCTCACGTCATGGCCGGCCTTGTGCCGGCCATCCCGATGCGGTGGGGCGCGGCGCTTCACCGTATCGAGATCACCGGGACGAGCCCGGTGATGACGAGGGGTGCTCATCCGGTCCAGCGATCAAGACAGGGTCCCGGACGATGCGCCGCTTCAGGATGTGAGCATCGGGTCGATCCCAAACCTGGGTCCCCTTTTCACGTCCGATGCTCTGGAAGCCCGAACTCCGCTGAAGCTCCCGATGACGGCTTGGCTCCCGCTCGGGCCGGTCAGGGCTTCTTCTCCTGGCTCAGCAGATCCTCCTGCTTGCGTCTTTCGCCCGTGACGCAGTTCATGCTGCCCTGCTGAGCCGGGATGACCAGCGGCCGTCCGACACCGATCCCGGCAATTTCACGCATGATCTTGGTCCGGACGACCATGGCGAACTGCTCGGGGTCGTGCAGAGGCAGGACGAAGGAGCCAACGCCACCGATGACGCACTCTCTGAAATACAGGTCGAGATCCGCCATCTCCGTGCTGCCGGCGGCCCGCCTGAACATGATCGGCAAGCCGTTGATGATGATGCCGTCCGCAACGGCCTCGTCCCGCGCATAGGTGACGTGGCGGCCGTCGTTGTTGGGGCCGTCGCCGGACACGTCGATGACGCGGCGGACAGGAGCGCCGCCCAGCTGCTCAAAGAGCTTGCGGCTGTAATCGATGATGCCCGAAATCGACGTCATCCCGGCTTGGCGAAGCGGCTGATACGCAAGCTGATTGGAAAAGGACACCGCTCTCTCGGGACTGTCGATCAGCGTCCACGGCATGATGACCCGTTGATCCTTCACGCCGGACCATTCGACATAGGTCACCGCGATGCGTCCATTGACGCCGTTCTCGATGGCCTCATGAACGAGGGACGAGCGGAAGGCATCGATAAAGCCCTCACGCTGCAGCCCCTGCTCCTCGCTTTCCATGGAGGACGATACGTCGACCGCGATGACCAGGGCAACGTCGAGTTGTGCGTCCGAGAGGCTGGGGCCGGCCGCAAGAACGTCACCGGCCAGGAGGAAAAGTGCGAGAGCACCCAGGAGCCTGTTGACCATGACCACCTCCGCTCCTGGCTCCCCATCCGCCGACGGCTGCCAAGATTGCTGTCTGTCAACGCTTCAGGCGGGGATTTGGTACGCAAGCGTGACCGATAAATCGGCGCGGCACCCTTCTCGGGCGTACGTTCGCGACACCTCGTGGGAGCGCCGGGTCGCTTCCGCTCTCCTGCCGGCCCCTGCCGATCCGTCCCTCCGGAGACGTAACAAAATCCACTCTCTATACGCAGAGCAGACAGGGGGCCGGTCTTTCGGTAATGATTTCTTACGCTACGCAAGGGGCACAGCCATGAAACCAGATATGGACTTGATCGGCGCACTCACCAGCTTCTCCGTCGGCACCCTCGATGGCTGCGACGCGATGATGGTGATCGAACTCGCGACCACGCCGGAGGAATACGAGAGCGGCATCCGCCGCCAGATGCCGATCGCGATGACGCCGGAGCATGCACGCGAACTCGGCCAGGCGCTGCTGCTTGCCGCCAGGGCCGCCGAGATGGGCGAGTCTCCGAGCTACGCCTTCAACTGATTCCCGCCTGCGGTCGAAGGACGCGATCCGTCCTTCTCTCATCGACGGGCCCTGTGAGAGCCCATGTCGACATGAAGATGATCGTGGTGCACCTCACTGGAGTCGGGGCTGAGCACCACATCGAAGACTTCGCAGGCTCCATCTCTGAGCGCGCGGAGAAAGGCGGATCGCCGTGAATGGCCTCCGATCGAGCACACCGTGCGAAAATGTGGACCCGGTTTTTCGCGTCGGACGGTGCGCCGCTCAAAGACTTGAGCATCGGAATCGATCCCAAAAGTGGACCCACTTTTCACGTCCGATGCTCGAGTCGGTCCACACGGTGACCTGCTGTCTATCCGCCAGCACGAACCCTGCAACGTGGATGGCATGGGCGGTCGCAGGTTCGCCGCGACGATCCTGGCAGCGATGATTGATGTGCGGCAGGCATGCGGACCGAGATGCGCGCCACGCGCCACGTCCTGTCCGGACTGCTCGCGGGCCGGCGGGCGCAACGAAATGCGTCTCGGGCGACGTCCAGGGATGCTCTAGAGCATCGGACGGAAAAGTGGATCCGGTTTTCCGTTCTGACCGATGCTCTCATTCAAGAAGAATGCATCGGATGGATCCCAAAAGTGCAAGTCCACTTTTGGGTCCGATGCTTTAGAGCCCATCCGCTGCCAAACCAGTCGAGGACCGATCGAGACGCGTCCAATCGGAAGCTCTTCGTCGCCGGCATCGGGCGCCGCCTTCATACAAAAAGAGCAAGGCGGACGGTCCGCCTTGCTCGTTGCCCGGGAGGGCTGCCGGCTCACCCGCGAGGGGCGAGCACGGGCTCATGGGATGGAGGATCAGATGGCTTCCTTGAGGTCCTTGGCGGCGCGGAAGGCGATCTTCTTCGATGCCTTGATCTTCACCGGCTCGCCGGTCTGAGGATTGCGGCCCATGCGGGCGGCGCGCTTGCGGACCTGCAGGATGCCGAGGCCCGTCAGGCGGATCTTGTCGCCCTTCTTCAGGCTCTTGGCGATCATGTCGACGACCTGGGTCAGCATCTCGTTGGCCTGGCGCTTCGGAAGCTCGTGCAGTTCGGAAAGCTTCTCCGCGATGTGGCGCAGCGTCAGGATTGGAGACGTCGTCGTGGAGGAAGCCTTCGCTACCTTCTTCACCGACGTTTTCTTCGCCGGGGCCTTGGACGCGGCAGCCTTCGAGGCTACAGCCTTGCTGGCGGCCTTTGCAGGCGCCTTGGCGACCTTCGACGATGCCTTTGCTGCAGCCTTAGGCGCCGCAGCCTTCTTGGCCGGGGCCTTCTTTGAAACTTTGGTTGCAGTCTTGGCCATCAGAAACTCCTTTGTAGATGGTGAATGCGTAAGACAGCAGACTCTCAATAACGCTTTCAGCCAAGAATTAAAGATGCGATCGCTCGCTATCCGCACAATAGTAACGGTTACTTGTCGATTTCTCGTCAACGGCCGGCCGAATGCTCGCTGCGCGGTGCCTGAAGCCCGCCTCGCATGCGGGCCGCAGGCGGACGGCAAGCGGCCGGAAATCCGATAAGAGGCGACGGCCATGCGGGTTTCGGCGCTCGTCCGCGGGATCCGGTGGGGCATGATCTCTCCCGGCCGTCATCGAACGAGACGCCCATGGACGAGCGGACGGCACTTTCCCTGTCGCAAAATCGCAGTATTGACGGTATTGGATCGACAAAGAGCTTGAGCTCACCATATTCGGTAAGCGCCACGGTGAAAGCATGACACGGGTTGCCTGCATCGGAGAATGCATGATCGAGCTGAGGGAGGAGGCCGACGGCCGGCTCTCCCGCGGCTATGGCGGCGATACGTTCAACACCGCCGTCTATCTTGCCCGCCTGGGAACGGAGACCGATTATATCACCGCGCTCGGAGACGACAGCTGGAGCGACGAGCTGATCGAGGCCTGGACCCGGGAAGGCGTTGGGACGCAACGAGTGCTGCGCCTGCCCGGACGTCTGCCGGGGCTCTACATCATCCAGACGGATCCGAAGGGCGAACGCCGGTTCTCCTACTGGCGCGAGACCGCCGCCGCGCGCCTTCTGTTCCAGGCGCCGGAGGCCGAGCCCGTCCTCGCGGCCATTGCCGCCTATGATCTGATCTATCTGTCGGGGATCTCTCTTTCCCTCTACGGGGAAACGGGACGCGAACGCCTGTTCGCCGTGCTCCGGGACGCACGAGCCAAAGGCAGGCGCGTGGCCTTCGACACGAATTTCCGCCCGCGGGGCTGGACCGATCCGGAGGTCGCGCGCGCCGCCTTCCGTGAGGCTTTTGCCTGTGCCGACATCATTCTCGCCTCGACGGAGGATCTCGACCTGCTGTTCGGCGCAGGCGGCGCGGACGAATTGCTGGCCTTTTCCGACCGGGCCGAGATCGTCCTCAAGCACCCTGATCTGACATGCCGCGTTCTGGGGCAAGGGGGTGACATCGTGGTCCCCGGCACGCCCGTGGACGACGTGGTCGACACCACTGCGGCGGGCGACAGCTTCGCGGCGGCTTACCTTCATGCGCGACTGTCCGGCGAGAGCCCCCGTTCCGCCGCGGCGGCAGGACATCGCCTCGCCGGTCAGGTCGTGCGCTATCGCGGCGCGATCATCCCGCGCGACGCGATGCCATAATCGATGCCATTCAAGGAGTTCCTGCCATGCCTCAAGACCTGAAGGATCTCGCCGCCGCCCGCAGCAGGACGCTGGCCGACATCCTCCGCGCCGGCCCTATCGTCCCGGTCATCACCCTGGACCGCGTGGAGGATGCGGTTCCTCTCGCCCGAGCCCTCGTTGCCGGCGGGTTGCGCCTGCTGGAGATCACCCTGCGGACGCCTGCCGCCGCGGATTCCGCGGCGGCCATCATCCAGGATGTGCCCGAGGCGATCGTCGGCATCGGGACCGTTCTGACGCCGAAGGATCTGGAGCGTGCTCAGGCCCTCGGGGCCCGCTACGCCTTGAGCCCCGGCGCCACACCCGACCTGCTCGAAGCCGCGAGCGGGAGCGAATTGCCGTTCATTCCGGGGATCGCGACCGCGTCCGAACTCATGGCGGCTCTCGCCCATGGTTTCCCGGTCGTCAAATTCTTCCCGGCCGTTGCAGCCGGCGGCATTCCTGCCTTGAAGGCCCTCGCGGGTCCCTTCCCGCAGGCGCGGTTCTGCCCGACGGGGGGCATCGACGAGAAGAACGCCCGGGACTGGCTTGCCCTTTCGAACGTGGTGGCCGTGGGAGGGTCTTGGGTTTGCCAGACCTCCGACATTCGCGCCCAGGCCTGGGGCGAGATCACCGCGAAGGCGCAGCGCGCCGTCATGTCCGTGAAGGATTGACCGCATTGCGGCTTGGCGGCTGACCTCTCGGAGGGTTGTCAGCATCCCCGCCTCTGGCGATACTCGTCGCCAGGGGAGGAACGACAGTGGCTTCGACGATCTACGACACGAACCTCGACAAGAACCAGGCGAATTACCAGCCTCTGACGCCGCTCTCGTTCCTGGAGCGCGCCGCCGTCGTCCACCCGGACCGCACGGCTCTCGTCCATGGCCCCCTGACGCGCAACTATCGCGACTTCTATGCGCGCTCCCGGCGTCTCGGCTCCGCCCTTGCCCGGCGCGGAATCGGGCGTGGCGACACCGTCTCGGTCATGCTCCCCAACACGCCCGCCATGCTCGAGTGCCATTATGGCGTGCCCATGGCCGGCGCGGTGCTCAACACGCTGAATACCCGGCTCGACGCCAAGGTCATCGCCTTCTGCCTGGAGCACAGCGAGGCCAAGGTGCTGATCACCGACCGGGAGTTCTCGGCCACCATCAGGGCCGCCCTCGAACTGACCTCCGCCACCCCCCTCGTCATCGACTACGACGATCCGGAATTCACCGGTCCCGGCGAGCGGCTGGGATCCACGGAATACGAGGAGTTCCTGACCGAGGGCGATCCCGATTTCGCCTGGAGCCCGCCGCGAGACGAATGGGACGCCATCACCTTGAACTATACCTCCGGCACCACGGGCGATCCCAAGGGCGTGGTCTATCACCATCGCGGCGCCTACCTGCTCGCCATGGGCAACATCCTCACCGCCGGGATGGGGCAGCATCCCGTCTACCTGTGGACGCTTCCCATGTTTCACTGCAACGGCTGGTGCTTTCCCTGGTCGCTCTCGATCGTCGCGGGAACCCATGTCTGCCTGCGGGCCGTCCGGGCGAAGCCCATGTATGAGGCGCTGGCTGATCGGAAGGTCACGCATCTGTGTGGCGCGCCCATCGTCATGTCGACATTGCTCAATGCCCCGGGATCGGAAAAGCGGCCCCTGCCCCATACGGTCAAATTCATGACGGCCGCTGCGCCGCCGCCGGAAGCGGTGCTCGCCGCGATGAAGGCGGCCGGCTTCGACGTGACGCATCTCTACGGCCTGACGGAGGTCTACGGCCCGGCGGTGGTCAACGAATGGCATGAGGAATGGAATGCGCTCGACCCGGGCAGTTATGCTGCGAAGAAGGCCCGGCAGGGTGTGCGCTACCCCGTGCTGGAGGATCTCGACGTGCTCGATCCGGACACCATGCAGCCGGTGCCCGCCGATGGAAAATCCCTCGGCGAGGTCATGTTCCGCGGCAACGTTGTCATGAAGGGCTATCTCAAGAACCCGGCCGGAACGGCCAAGGCCTTCGAAGGCGGCTGGTTCCATTCGGGGGATCTCGGGGTCAAGTATCCCGACGGCTATGTGCAGCTCAAGGACCGCTCCAAGGACATCATCATCTCCGGCGGCGAGAACATCTCCTCCATCGAAGTGGAGGACGCCCTCTACAAGCATCCGGCCATCCAGGCGGCGGCCGTCGTGGCGATGCCGGACGAGAAGTGGGGCGAGACGCCCTGCGCCTTCGTGGAGCTGAAGCCGGATCAGTCGGCATCCGCCGACGACATCATCGCCTGGTGCCGGCAGCAGCTCGCGTCCTACAAATGCCCGCGCACGGTCATCTTCACGGAACTCCCGAAAACATCCACGGGCAAGATCCAGAAATTCCAGCTGCGCGAGATGGCACGGGCCCACAGGGCCGGGGCTTGACGAAAGAGCGCTCGATCAGCGCCCCTTCCACTCCGGCTTGCGCTTCCCGATGAAGGCATCGATGCCCTCGGCGGCATCCTCCGCCATCATGTTGCAGGCCATGACATGGCCCGCATAGGCATAAGCCTCTTCCAGGCTCATGGAGCGCTGGCGGCCGAACATGGCCTTGCCGGTGCGGATCGCCACCGGACTTTTTGCGCAGATCTCCGCCGTCAGCGCGGCCACCGCCCGGTCGAGTTCCCCATCCGGCGCTACGCGGTTGACGAGACCGAAAGCCAGCGCCTCAGCGGATGAGATGAAGCGTCCCGTCACCAGCATGTCGAACGCCTGCTTGGGCGAGACATTGCGGGAGAGCGCCACGGCCGGGGTGGAGCAGAACAGCCCCACATTGATGCCGGATACGGCGAAGGTGGCACTGTCCGCCGCAACGGCCAGATCGCAGGACGCCACGAGCTGGCATCCCGCGGCGGTGGCCATGCCGTGAACCCGGGCGATCACCGGAACCGGCAGGCTCACGATGCCCTGCATGACCCGGCTGCATTGTGCGAACAGCCTTTCATAATAGTCCTGCCGTGGATTGGCCCGCATCTGCTTGAGATCGTGCCCGGCGCAGAACGCCCGGCCGGCGGCGGCGAGAACCACGCAGCGAACGGCGTCGTCCTCCTTGAGACCGGCGAGCGCTCGTTCGAGGGCCGACAGCATCTCCTCGGACAGGGCATTGAATTGGGCCGGGCGGTTGAGGGTGAGCGTCGCCACGCCGTCGCGATCCTCGCGAAGCAGAACCTTGTCCTCGGCAAGAGCGTTGTGGGCATCCATGGGCCTGTCCTCCGGACGGCTTCTTCCTCGTTGTTCGCAGGATCCAACCCGAATAAGCTCGATCTGGCAATACGGCCCTTGGGAAACGTCGCCCCAGGGGTCCGACAGAAGAGGTGTTTCTCGTGAACAAGCCGTCGATCAGCCGCTTTCCCGTGCCGGAGATCTCCGGCCTGCCGGAGGACATCCGCACGCGCATTCTCGCGGTTCAGGAGAAGTCGGGCTTCGTGCCGAACGTGTTCCTGGTGCTGGCCCATCGCCCGGACGAGTTCCGCGCGTTCTTCGCCTACCACGACGCCCTGATGGAGAAGCCCGGCGGTCTCACAAAGGCCGAACGCGAGATGATCGTGGTGGCGACGAGCAATGCCAACCAGTGCCAGTATTGCGTCGTCGCCCACGGAGCGATCCTGCGGATCCGGGCCAAGAACCCGCTGATCGCCGACCAGATCGCGATCAACTACCGCAAGGCCGACATCACGCCCCGGCAGAAGGCGATGCTCGATTTCGCCATGAAGGTGGCTCTCGAGGCCTATTCCGTCGGCGATGCGGACATCGCGTCGCTGAACGCCCACGGCTTTACGGAGGACGACGTCTGGGACATCGCGGCGATTGCGGCGTTCTTCGCCATGTCGAACCGTCTCGCCAACGTCACCAGCATGCGGCCGAACGACGAGTTCTATGCGCTCGGCCGAGGCTTGGCTTCCTAGAGCTGTTTCCACTGGCGTGGAATCACCTCTCTTCTTTGCTGTGCCGCATTTTTGACGGCGAACCGGATCCACTTCGCCGAAAAATGCTCTAGGCCAGGAGCACCTTGCCCGGGTTGAGGCGGTTGTCGGGGTCGAGGGCGTGCTTGAGCCTGCGGGCGAGCTCCATCTCGGAGGGCGCGCGGTAGCGCGCCAGCTCGCCCACTCGGTATTGCCCGATCCCGTGCTCCGCCGAGATGCTGCCGCCGAAAGCCGCGACCACGTCGTGCACGATGCGGTTCACCACGGAAGCGTCATGGTCCGCATCCACGAGCACGTTGTAGTGGATATTGCCGTCGCCCAGGTGACCGAACGCGTTCACCCGGGTGCCCGGGGCTCCGGCGGCCAGCGCCTCGCCGGCCTCCGTGAGAAAGCGCGGAACCTCGGTCAAGGGCACCGAGACATCGTGCTTGACGCTCTTGCCTTCCCGGGCCTCGGATTCCGTCACATGCTCGCGCAGGGCCCAGAGCTGGGCCGCCTGGGCGCCGGACTCGGCAATGACGCCATCGAGAGCGAGCTCCTGCTCGAAGGCCGAGCCCAGCATCGCCTCCGCCGCCTCCCGCAAGCCCGAGAGGCTGGAGGCCGCCTCGATCAGCACGAACCACTCGCCTTCGGCAATGGGGGCCCTCAGGCCGGCATGCTTGGCGACGAGCTGCATGGACGTTGCGGAGATCAGCTCGAAGGCCGAGACCTGATCGCCGAGCTCGTCCTGGGCGAGCTCGAGCAGCCGGAGGGCTGCTGCCGGGTCGCTCACCGAGAGCAAGGCGGTCACCGAGTGCTTGGGCCGCGGCAGAAGCCGCAGGACGGCGGCCGTGACGATCCCGAGGGTGCCCTCGCTGCCGATGAAGAGCTGCTTCCAGTCGTAGCCCGCATTGTCCTTGCGCAGCTTCCGCAGGCCGTTGATGACGGTTCCGTCCGACAGGACCACTTCGAGACCGAGCACCAGGCTCCGGGTCATGCCGTAGCGCAGGACGTTCACGCCGCCCGCATTGGCCGCCACCACGCCGCCGATGGTGGCGGAGCCTTCCGCCGCAAGGCTGATCGGCAGCAGGCGCCCGGCCGCGGCCGCGGCATCCTGGGCCACCTTGAGGATGCAGCCGGATTCGGCCTCGATGGTCAGGCCGACAGGGTCGACGCTGCGGATGGCCGCCATGCGGTTGAAGGACAGGACGACCTGGGTGCCGGACGCATCCGGCACCGCGCCGCCGGCCAGCCCCGTATTGCCGCCCTGCGGGACCACGGCCGCACCGGCCTCGCGGCAGATCCGCACGACCTGGGCGACCTGATCGGTCGAGGCCGGGCGGACGACGCAGGCCGGCCGCCCCGGGAAGAGCCTGCGCCAGTCGACCGCGTAAGGCTCGAGATCGGGCCCTTCGGCGATGACGGCCGAAGGGCCGAGAAAGCTCGTCAAGCGCTGCGGCAGATCCATCGGCTGGGTCATCGGACAATCCCTCACGGTTTCGACCATCGCTCCTGACCGATCAGCAGGCGATCGTCAACGCGGCATCCGCGAGGGACTCGTCGGCAAGGACGCGCAGCAAAGTTTCAGTCAGCGCTTGCCCGAGCCCGGCTCGGCCATCTTGCGGTGCTGTTCGGCGAGCATGCCGGCCGGCGTCACGTTGGCCAGGATGGTGGTGAACTTGTTCTTCCATCCGCTGACCACGTCGCCCTCGCCGTTCAGCATGGCGTCGAACCCGACCTTCGCCACGAAGGCGGGGTCGTCCTTCTTGTCCTGGCCGACCTTGGTATCCTCCATGCCGGCCCGCTCGAAGAATTCGGTCTCGGTAGCGCCGGGCATGAGGCAGGTCACCGTGATGTTGGTGTCCTTCAGCTCGTTCCGGAGCGCAAAGGAGAACGAGTCGATGAAGGCCTTCGTGCCGTTGTAGACGGCCTGGAACGTGCCCGGCATGAATCCGGCGATCGAGCCGGTGATGAGGATCCGCCCCTCGTTCCTGGCGCGCATGTCCCGGCCGACATTCTGAATCAGATACAGCGTGCCGGTGATGTTGGTGTCGATCACATGACGGGCATCCCGAAAATCCTGATCGAGGAAAGCATGGCCGAGCCCGTGTCCGGCATTGGCCAGGAGCGCTGCGACGGACCTGCCTTTGGCCGCCGCATAGAGCTTGTCGACCCCCTCGAGGGTGGCAAGATCGGTCTCGACCGCCTCGACATCGGCTCCGAGCGTCCGGAATTCCTCGGCTGCCTCGTGGATCGCCGCCTGATCGGCGGCGATCAGCAGATCGTAGCCGTTCTGGGCGCAGAGTTTCGCGAGTTCATAGCCGATGCCGGAAGAGGCCCCGGTCACGATGGCAAGAGGCTTTGCAGTGTCAGACATGGTATGCTCCCAACGGGCAATCGGGGTGAGCCGGCGATGGGTGAAGGGGAAGGCGAAACCGGCATGTGGTGCTTGAACTCGTGAAGCGCGCTTCAGTTCAATATTCGTCCGGCAGGCAGCGGCACCGTGCCCGCTCAGTCCAGTCGAAGACCAGTGTCGCGCCGGTCCCGAACAGTTGCTTTCGCCCTGGGGGCAAGATACCTTCACCATAACGACATAAGAAAGCTCAGGCCCCGACGGGTCTGCAGCCGGGAGAAGCGCTCTTGAGTCCGCAAGAATCGGCGACGTGCGGCGTCGCGGTGAGTGGTAGCGCATACGGACGCGGCATGGCCCGTAACGTGGCGGGAACTGGCGCCACGAACATGACGATGCATTCTGTCTCGACTGCCGGCCTGGTCCGACCCCGGGGATGCGGCCGATGACTCTTGCCCTCGAAGACGTTTCTAAGAAGGTCGGGGCAGCGGTTCATGTGGACAATGTCCGCCTGACCCTGGAGCGCGGATCCCTCAACGTCCTGCTCGGAGCCACCCTGGCCGGCAAGACGTCGCTCATGCGCCTCATGGCCGGTCTCGACGCGCCGACAAGCGGCCGGATTCTCGTCGACGGGCAGGACGTGACCGGCTGGCCCGTCCAGCGTCGCAGCGTGGCCATGGTGTACCAGCAGTTCATCAACTACCCCTCGCTCAATGTTTACGAAAACATCGCCTCGCCCCTGCGTGTGTCCGGGTTGCCGAAGAGCGAGATCGACGCCCGTGTGCGCGATGCCGCCAGACTCCTGAAGCTCGACCCTTATCTCGACCGCAAGCCCTTGAACCTCTCCGGCGGCCAGCAGCAGCGCACCGCGATCGCCCGGGCCCTCGTCAAGGGGGCGGATCTCGTCCTGCTCGACGAGCCGCTGGCCAACCTCGATTACAAGCTCAGGGAAGAACTGCGCGAGGAGCTGCCGCGGGTCTTCGCGGCCTCGGGGGCGATTTTCGTCTATGCCACGACGGAGCCGTCCGAAGCCCTTCTCCTTGGCGGCAACACGGCGACCCTGTTCGAAGGGCGGGTCACCCAGTTCGGCCCGACGCCGCAGGTCTATCGACGCCCCCACGATCTGACCACCGCCCGGGTCTTCTCCGACCCGCCGCTCAACACCCTGAAAGTCCGCAGAACCGGTGGCAGCGCGACCCTGAGCACCGGCGGAGAGATCCGGGCCAGCGGCCCTCTCGCGATGGTTCCCGACGGGGATTATACGATCGGCTTTCGGGCCCATCACCTCGGCCTGGAGCCCGCCGGGACGGACGAGATCACGATTCCGGCCGTGGTGTCCGTGTCCGAGATCACCGGTTCGGAAAGCTACGTCCATTTCGATGCCCGGGAGCACCGGCTCATCGCGCTGGTCCCAGGCGTGCGGCGGCTGGAGCCGAAATCGGCCGTCACGGCCTATATCGATCCGAAACATCTGTTCCTGTTCGATGCGGAGGGCCGTCTCGCCGCTGCCGATTCCGCTCAGAAGGCGGCGTGAGGAGAGCCGGATGGCCCGCATCACCCTCGATCATCTCGCCCATGCCTACAAGGCCGATCCCCGGACGCCGGATGATTACGCGCTCAAGGAGATCAACCATGTGTGGAGCCAGGGCGGCGCCTACGCGCTGCTGGGCCCCTCGGGCTGCGGCAAGACCACCCTGCTCAACATCATTTCCGGCCTGGTGCGCCCTACGCGCGGGCGCGTCCTCTTCGACGACCTCGATGTGACGGATCTCCCGACGGAAGCGCGCAACATCGCCCAGGTGTTCCAGTTCCCCGTGGTCTACGACACGATGAGCGTGCGGGAGAACCTGGCTTTTCCGCTCAAGAACCGGCGCGTGCCGCGCGACAGGACAGCGCAGCGGGTGGAGGAGATCGCACGGCTTCTCGACCTCACCCGCGTGCTCGACCGCAAGGCCAGCAACCTCACGGCGGATATGAAGCAGAAGATCTCCCTCGGGCGCGGCCTGGTCCGCCCCGACGTGGCGGCGATCCTGTTCGACGAACCGCTCACCGTGATCGATCCGCATCTGAAATGGCAGCTGCGCTCCACCTTGAAGGAGATTCACCGCGCCCTCGACATCACGATGATCTACGTCACGCACGATCAGACCGAGGCGCTCACCTTCGCCGACAAGGTCGTGGTCATGCACGACGGCGCGGTGGTGCAGACCGGGACGCCCGACGAGCTGTTCGAGCGTCCGGCGCACACTTTCGTGGGCCATTTCATCGGGTCGCCGGGCATGAACATCCTGCCCTGCAGGGTCGAAGGCGCCACCGCCGTCATCGGCGATCAGACCATCGACCTGCAGCGGATCTACCGCGTTCCCTCGGGCGGAGAGCGGATCGAGCTCGGGATCCGGCCTGAATTCGTGCGGCTCCAGCAGAAAGGATCGGGGCTGCCGGTCCAAGTCCGACGCATCGACGATATCGGCCGCGCCCGCATCGCCCGGGTCGAGATGAGCGGACGGCCCCTGGCCGCCAGCGTTCCCGAAGGTCTTTCCATCGAAGGGAGCGAGGCTGCGCTCGCGCTCGATCCACGCCACATCCACATCTATGCCGACGGGCATCTCGTCTCGGGCGAGCCGATCGGAGGACACAGGGCATGACGAAGACCGTCAACAACAGGGCTTGGCTCTTCGTTCTGCCAGTTTTCGCCATCGTGGCCTTCTCGGCCGTCCTGCCGCTCATGACCGTGGTGAACTACTCGGTCCAGGACACCTTCGGCAACAACCAGTTCTTCTGGAACGGGATCGGTTGGTTCCAGGAACTGCTCGATCCGTCGACGGAGCTCGGTGGACGATTCTTCGACGCCTTGTGGCGGACGCTCCTCTTCTCGGCGATCATCCTCATGATCGAGGTCCCGCTCGGCATCGCGGTGGCGCTCTCCATGCCGAGGGAAGGCTGGCCGGTGGCCCTCTGCCTCGTTCTCATGGCCCTGCCGCTTCTGATCCCGTGGAACGTGGTCGGCACGATCTGGCAGGTCTTCGCCCGGAGCGACATCGGCCTGCTCGGCTGGATCGTCAATCACCTGGGCATCGACTACAATTATACGAACGACTCCCTCGATGCCTGGGTCACCCTCGTGGTCATGGACGTGTGGCATTGGACGAGCCTCGTCGCTCTTCTCTGCTATGCCGGGCTGAAATCGATCCCGGACGCTTATTATCAGGCGGCCCGGATCGATGGCGCCTCGCGCTGGGCGATCTTCCGCACGATCCAGCTGCCCAAGATGCGGCGGGTGCTGCTGATCGCGGTGCTGCTGCGCTTCATGGATTCGTTCATGATCTACACGGAGCCCTTCGTGATCACCGGCGGCGGTCCGGGCAATGCCACCACGTTCCTGTCCATCGATCTGGTGAAGCTGGCGCTCGGCCAGTTCGATCTCGGCAAGGCGGCCGCCATGTCGCTGGTCTACAACCTGATCATCCTGGCCATCTGCTGGCTCTTCTACACCGTCATGACCAACGTGGACGCCGAACGCGAGAGGGTCGAAGCATGACCGGAACCATGGCCGTCGGCGCCTCCGAGACGAAACCGATTGCAGCGCCCATGGCGGCCAACCGCGCCCTGTCCGGTCCGCGCGTCAGCGGCCGTGTCGTGGTGATGACCCTCTATCTCGTGTTCCTGATGCTGCCGATCTACTGGCTTCTCAACATGAGCCTGAAGACGAACATGGAGATCACGTCCGGTCTCACGCTCTGGCCGCGGGAGATCACCTTCGACAACTACGTCAAGATCTTCACCGACGCGAGCTGGTACTCGGGGTACATCAATTCGCTGACCTATGTCGTGATCAACACGGTGCTGTCGATCTCCTTCGCGCTTCCGGCGGCCTACGCCTTCTCGCGCTACAGGTTCCTCGGCGACAAGCACCTGTTCTTCTGGCTTCTGACCAACCGCATGGCACCGCCGGCGGTCTTCGCCCTGCCGTTCTTCAACCTTTACTCGGCCATCGGCCTCTTCGACACGCCCTGGGCCGTCGCTCTGGCCCATTGCCTGTTCAACGTGCCCCTGGCCGTGTGGATCCTGGAGGGGTTCATGTCCGGCGTGCCGCGCGAGATCGACGAGACGGCCGCCATCGACGGGTACTCCTTTCCCAGGTTCTTCCTGAAGATCTTCATGCCCTTGATCGCCTCCGGCATCGGGGTCGCGGCCTTCTTCTGCTTCATGTTCTCATGGGTCGAGCTGCTGCTGGCCCGCACGCTCACGTCGGTCAACGCCAAGCCCATCGCCGCTACCATGACGCGGACCATTTCGGCCGCCGGCATGGACTGGGGGCTGCTCGCCGCCGCCGGCGTGCTCACCATCGTGCCAGGCGCCCTCGTGATCTGGTTCGTCCGCAACTACATCGCCAAGGGCTTCGCCCTGGGCCGGGTCTGAGGAGTCTTTCATGCCCGATCTCGCCTGGATGGCCTGGACATGGCAGACCGGCCTTTTCTTCGCGGCCATCGCAAGCCTTCTGCTCGTCATGACCGCGCTGGCGATCTACCGTCCGGAGACGGAACGTGTCGGCGTCCTGCGCATCCCGACGACCCGGGGCGACCGCCTCTTCATCTCGCTCCTTGGTGCGGCCTTCATCCACCTCGCCTGGCTGGGCTTCGTCGGCCCGGACCTGTGGTGGGCCTCCGGCCTTTCCCTGCTCTACGCAGCCGCCGTGTTTCGCTACGTCTAGAAGGGAACGGCTCAAGAATGTCCTCCGGTTTGCCCGGACCGGAGGGAACAAGACCAGCGCACAAGCCGGCCAGGGCATTCACTGGGAGGAACGAATGAAAGTCACTCAATCTCACCGGCACCTGAAACTGTTCATCTCGACGAGCGTGCTGGCCATGGCGCTCGGCACGAGCGCTGCCCTCGCGGGAATGGAAGAAGCCCGCCGCTGGATCGACAGCGAATTCCAGCCATCGACTCTCTCCAAGGACGAGCAGTTGAAGGAGATGGAATGGTTCGTGAACGCGGCCAAGGCCTTCGTCGGTCAGGAAATCAACGTGGTGTCCGAGACCATCACCACGCATGAATACGAGGCCAGGACCCTGGCCAAAGCCTTCTCCGAGATCACCGGCATCAAGCTCACCCACGACCTGATCCAGGAAGGCGACGTGGTGGAGAAAATCCAGACGCAGATGCAGTCGGGCCGCAACATCTACGACGCGTGGGTCAACGATTCCGACCTCATCGGAACCCATTTCCGCTACAAGCAGGCCATCCCGCTCGACGACTGGATGGCGGGCGAAGGCAAGGACGTCACTTCACCGACACTCGACATCAACGACTTCATCGGCAAGTCGTTTACAACGGCGCCGGACGGCAAGATGTATCAGTTGCCGGATCAGCAATTCGCCAACGTGTACTGGTTCCGCTACGATTGGTTCCAGCGTCCGGAGTTCAAGGAGAAGTTCAAAGCCAAATACGGCTACGATCTCGGCGTCCCGGTGAACTGGTCGGCCTACGAGGATATCGCCGAGTTCTTCACCAACGACGTGAAGGAGGTCGACGGCGTCAAGGTCTACGGCCACATGGATTACGGCCGCAAGGATCCTTCGCTCGGCTGGCGCTTCACCGACGCCTGGCTCTCCATGGCCGGCAACGGCGACAAGGGGATCCCGAACGGTCTGCCGGTCGACGAGTGGGGCATCCGCATGGAAGGCTGCCGTCCTGTCGGCTCATCGGTCGAGCGCGGCGGCGACACCAACGGCGCGGCTGCCGTCTACTCGATCACGAAATATCTCGACTGGATGAAGAAATATGCTCCGCCGCAGGCACAGGGCATGAACTTCTCCGAATCGGGACCGGTTCCGGCACAGGGCAACATCGCCCAGCAGATCTTCTGGTACACGGCCTTCACCGCCGACATGGTGAAGCCCGGACTTCCTGTCGTGAACGCGGACGGCACGCCGAAATGGCGCATGGCGCCCTCGCCGCACGGCTCGTACTGGAAGGACGGCATGAAGCTCGGCTACCAGGATGCAGGCTCCTGGACGCTCCTGAAGTCCACGCCGGTCGACCGCCGCAAGGCGGCTTGGCTCTATGCGCAGTTCGTCACCTCGAAGACGGTCTCGCTGAAGAAGAGCCATGTGGGCCTCACCTTCATCCGCGAGAGTGACATCTGGGATAAGAGCTTCACCGAGCGGGCGCCGAAGCTCGGCGGGTTGGTCGAGTTCTACCGCTCGCCGGCGCGCGTGCAATGGACCCCGACCGGGAACAACGTGCCGGATTATCCGAAGCTCGCACAGCTCTGGTGGCAAAACATCGGCGATGCGGCCTCGGGCGCGAAGACCCCGCAGCAGGCCATGGATTCTCTGGCGGCAGCACAGGACGAAGTACTCGGACGTCTCGAGCGCGCCAATGTCCAGGGTGAGTGCGGTCCCAAGCTGAACCCGAAGACCTCGGCCGAGGATTGGATCAAGAAGGCCGCCGCTGCCGGCACGATCGCGCCGCAGCCCAAGCTCGCCAACGAAAAGCCGAAGGGCGAAACGGTCGATTACGACACGCTCATCAAGAGCTGGCCCGCCTCGCCGCCGAAGCGCAGCTGACGAAGGCCGGCCCCGCCTCTAAGGCGGGGCCTCTTCTTTCGCGGCCACCGGCGCACCTAGCCTCCCGGTCAGTATCGAAGACTGCCGATTGCCGGCAGGATCGTCACGACGATGACCGAGGAGGCTTGTCATGCCAGATCCCGCCGGCTTTTCGCTTGGAACGTTCTCGGATCGTACCGCCGACCTGCTCGATGGTATCGCTCCCCGGCTCGTGACGATCCATGGCCGCAGGCGAGGAACATCGACCGGCTTCATCTGGCGCCCCGGCCTCGTGATCACCGCGGATGAGGCGCTGGAAGCCGACGAGGATATCCAGGTCACGCGACCGGATGGAAGCCGGGTCTCCGCGAGCCTTGTCGGACGAGACCCGAGCACGGACATCGCCCTTCTCCGGGTCGAGGAGCAGCCTCTGGCCGACATGGCGCTCGATCCGACCGACCGGCTGCGGCCAGGTCATCTCATTTTCGCCGCCGGGCGCCAGGCGGACGGTCTGAGCGCCGCCATGGGGATCGTGGCCCTCGCGGGCGGTCCCTGGCGAAGCCTGCGCGGCGGGCATATCGACCGCAGGATCCATCTGGATCTCAGGCTCGACCTTCAATCGGAAGGCGGCGTCGCCCTGGACACGGGCGGGCGGATCCTGGGCATGACCGTGCTGGGCCCCCGTGGGCGCGTTCTCGTCATCCCGTCGGAAACCATCGGGCGGGTGGCCCCGCAGCTTCTCGAGAAGGGCCATGTGGCCCGCGGCTATCTCGGCCTCGGGCTCCAGCCGGTCCGCCTCGACCAGGCGGCCGCCGATGCGGCCGGGCTCGCGCAGCCCCGCGGCCTGATCGTGATCAGCGTGGATCAGGACGGCCCTGGACAGAAGGCGGGAATCCGCCAGGGCGACATCCTCACACGGTGGAACGCCGACCCCGTGCCGTCCGTCCGCGACATCTACCGGCTTCTCGGCCCTGAAAGCGTAGGCCGGTCGGTCGACCTGGGAATCGTGAGGACGGGTGAACATATGACCCTTGCCATCGAGGTCAGGGAGCGTCCGAAGCCTTGATAGGCGCCGGCGCCGATGGGGTGAGACTTTGCGCAAGGTGGCTCTTCACATCGACGATGCGGCCCTCCTCGACCGCATCGCCACGATCCTGGCGGACGACGCCGACATCGACACCCTGCCCCACGCAGGGCCCGACGTGGTGATCACCGATCGTTGGCCCTCGCCCGGACCGATTCCGGCGATCGTCCTGAGCGACGCACCGCAGGGATCCGCGGCGATCAGGGCCGGCGTGGGCGGAATTCTCCCGCGGGATGTCACCGCCCCGGATCTCCGGCTCGCCATGGAGGCGGTCAGCCGCGGCTTCGTCATCATGCCGCGCGGCGCCGCCGGAAGCGGGCAGGATCCAGCTCCGCCGGTCCCGACCGATCCCCCGCGGGACGATCTGCTCACGGCGCGGGAGCTCGAAGTCCTGCGCCTCCTGGCGGAAGGCGCCTCGAACAAGCTGATCGCCCGCAGGCTCGGGATCTCGTTCCACACCGCGAAGTTCCACGTCGCCTCGATCGCCGCGAAGCTCGACGCGACGGGACGGACGGACGCCGTCGCGCAGGCCGTCCGTCTCGGCCTCATCCTCCTGTGAGGATTGATCCTGTCATCCTTGGCGATCTGCTCAGGCTCTTGGTTCCCGCGCCGCGCATCACCACATGATGTGAAATAGCGTTATCCCTGGAGGGCTCCATGCTCGATCGCACTCCAACCTTTCTCCTTCATCCCCAGAGTTCAGCTTCAGCCTCGTCATCGACCTCCGATGACCGGAACGATGCGGTGCTGCTTGACTCCTACTCCCATGCCGTCACCGGCGTCGTGGACCGCATCGGTCCCGCGGTCGTGCGGGTCGAGCCGCAGGTCTCGGGCCGAACGGCCGGGATGGGGTCCGGCGTCTTCATCTCGCCCGACGGGCTTCTGCTCACCAACAGCCACGTCATGCAGGGCGCCCGGGAGGCGCAGCTCACCGGTTCGGACGGACGCACCATCGCGGCGCGGGTCATCGGCGATGATCCGGACACGGATCTGGCCCTGCTGCGCGCCGACGCCGACCGGCTGCCCTTCGCCACCCTGGGCGATTCCAAGCGCCTGAAGCGCGGCCAGATCGCGATCGCCATCGGCAATCCGCTCGGATTCGAGTCGACCGTGACGGCCGGGGTCGTCTCGGCTCTCGGACGAAGCCTGAGGGCCAAGTCCGGGCGCCTCATCGACGACGTGATCCAGACGGATGCCGCCCTGAACCCGGGCAATTCCGGCGGGCCGCTGGTCGCGAGCACCGGCGAGGTGATCGGCATCAACACCGCCGTCATCATGGGTGCGCAGGGCATCTGCTTTGCCGTCGCGAGCAACACGGCAAGCTTCGTCGTGTCGGAGCTGATCCGCCACGGGCGTGTCCGGCGAGCCTCGATCGGCATCGCCGGACAGACGGTGCCGGTCCCACGGCGCGTCAGCTATGCGGCCGGGCTGGCGGGAACGTTCGGCGTCGTGATCGCGGCCGTGGAACCGGGCAGCCCTGCGGAGAAGGCGCATCTCGAACAGGGAGACGTGATCCTCTCCCTGGACGGGGAGCCGGTCGGCGGCGTCGACGATCTCGTGCGCCTGCTGAACGGCGAGCGGATCGGGCGCGTCGTCGAGCTCGTCCTTCTCAAGAAGGGCGAAATGCACACCGTGACGATCACGCCGGTGGAACGCAGGACCAAAGCCGCTCGTCCGGAGTGACCCCGATCAGGGGTCTCAAGCGGAGACCGACTGCCTAGAGCCTCGGACGGGAAGAGTGGACCCAGATCCGGGATCGGATCCGATGCTCCACTCTTGGCCGGCGCATCGTTGATCGCGGCCCGCTTTCGTCCGCAGGATGCGCTCGGCCGTCTTCCGATCGCGTTCACCGGGACAAGACCGGTGATGACGTGAGAATTACACATCCGGACCGCACAACCTTTCCACGTCATGGCCGGCCTTGTGCCGGCCATCCCGATCGGAAAGGCGCGGCGCTTCAAGCCATCGGGATCACCGGGACGAGCCCGGTGATGACACCCTCTCCCCGTCATGGTCGGCCATCCCGATTGTCCGATGCTCAACCCCTTGAGCGGCGCACCGTTCGACGCGAAAAACCGGGTCCACTCTTCACGTCCGAGGCGCTAGTCCTTGTCCGGTTGAAGGTCCGCCTCTTCCAGCCAGGAAGGGTCGAGCGTGAACAGGTCCTGCGGCCGGGCGACGCCTCTCAGGGCGTAGCGACCGACCGACACCAGACATGTCCGATCGTCCTCGGCGGCGGTCGAGAAGAAGGCCGACGACACGAGGACGTCCCGCTCGACGGAGCGGCACAGGGCGCCGATCCGGCTGACCTCGTTCACGGCCGGCCCCACGACGGTGAAATCGAGGCGATCCTGGCTGCCGATGTTGCCATAGAAGACCTCGCCGATGTGGAGGCCGAGATAGGCGCTCGTGACCGGCAGGCCGCAGGACCGTCGCTCTTCGTTCAAAGCCCGAATCCTGGATTGCATCAGACGCTCCGCCTTGAGAGCGCATCGGCAAGCGTCGCTCGGATCCTCGTCCCTGAAGATGGCGAGCGTTCCATCTCCGATCAGCTTCAGCACATCGCCGCCCGCCTCGTAGATGGAGGAGATGATCGCCTCGGCATAATCGTTCAGGAACGGGATGATCTGCTCGGGCTCGGCCGTCTCGGTGATGTGAGTGGATCCATGCAGATCGCTGAACCACAGGACGGCCTTGATCCGGTCGGTGACGCCGCGGGCGATGCGGCCATTGAGGACGAGCCGGCCCGCATCGCGGCCGAGATAGGTCTCGACGAGCGTCTTGGCGATGCGCGCGAGCGAGGCGCATTTCATGGCGAGCATCAGGGGAGACGCCAGTTCGCGCAGAAACGTGATCTCATCGTCGCTGAAGCCCGACGGCGCATCGGTCATCCAGGACGAGTAGAACGAATCCATCTCGCCGATGGCGCCCTCCGCCGCGAAGCGATGGATCAGCGCGAGATAGTCGGTCTGGCCCTCGGCGCGCAGGTCCTTGAGAATGGAGAAGTCATCGGGATGACCGGGCCCGAGGCGCCGCCGCAGGAAGTCCTCGCCGCTGACGTGAAGGTGATAATAGGTGCTCCGGCGCCAGTTCTCCGCGGCCTGCCCCTCCACGTTGGTGCGGCCGTATTCCACGACGGGGGCAAGGCCCTCCTGGTCGTCGCGACGCCAGCGGAACACCCGTCCCTCATGGATCGGGTGCAGCGTGTCGATGACGATGTTCACGCCCGAAACGGGCATGCCTTCCGCGATCAGGCGATCGCAGAAGCCATTCAGGAGCTCGAGCTCCGACATGCCGGTCAGCCCGGCCTCGGTGACCCATTTCGCGATCCTTCCTGCCCCGGCTGAGTCCATGGGGGTCCTTTCACGGCGATTCTGCCGGCCATCCATGACAGCACATCGGGTGGCCGGTCAAAGGCGGGCGCCCTTCAGCGATGGGGTGCCCGCCAGCTATTCGGCCGGCGACGGGCGAGCTCCCGTCGCCGCAGCGGCCTTCTCGGCCCGGCGCTTGAACATCCGCAGGACCACCGTGCGCACGGCCACATAGAAGACCGGCGTCAGGAACAGTCCGAACACGGTCACGCCGAGCATGCCGGCGAACACGGCCGTTCCCAGCGCCTGCCTCATCTCGGCTCCCGGCCCGGTCGCGATGGCAAGAGGCAGAACGCCCAGGATGAACGCGAACGCCGTCATGAGGATCGGACGCAGCCGGAGCCGGCAGGCTTCGACGACCGCCTCCACGGGGGTCTTGCCGTCGAACTCCGCCTGCCGGGCGAATTCCACGATCAGGATGGCGTTCTTCGCCGCGAGGCCGACGAGAACCACGAGGCCGATCTGGGTCAGGATGTTGTTGTCCTGCCCCCGGATCATCACGCCGATCAGCGCCGAGAGAACGCCCATCGGGACGATCAGGATGATCGCGATGGGCAGGGACCAGCTTTCGTACTGCGCCGCGAGCACGAGGAACACGAACAGCACCGACAGGGCGAAGATGAACACCGCCGTGTTGCCGGTCTGGCGCTCCTGGAACGCCAGTTCCGTCCACTCGAAGCCCATGCCGGGTGACAAACTCTGCCGGATCAGCGACTCCATGGTGTCGAGCGCCTCGCCCGACGAGACGCCGGGCGCGGCGTTCCCCTGCAGGGCCACCGAGGTGAACATGTTGTAGCGCTGGATCAGGTCGGGGCCCGAGACCTCCCGCATCTCGACGAGCGTGCCCAGCGGCACGAGAGCGCCCGTCGACGAGCGGACCCGCAGCCGGTTGATGTCCTCCTGGTCGATCCGGAAGCGCTGGTCCGCCTGCGCGCGAACCTGATAGACGCGGCCGAAGGCATTGAAGTCGTTGACATAGGCCGTGCCGAGATTGATGCGGAGCGTTTCGAAGATGTTCGGGATGGGCACGTTCAGGATGCTCGCCTTCTGCCGGTCGATCTCCAGATAGACCTGCGGCGAGTTGGCCGAGAAGGTGGTGAAGACGCCGGCCAGATTCGGGTTCTGCCGCGCCTGCCCCATCAGCTGGTAGG